>CAZWCL010000337.1:0-4451 GCA_964632265.1 uncultured Hyphomicrobiaceae bacterium
AAGATCCACCGACGCGCGCCGCCCGATCGCCCCGCGATGCGATGCGAGCCACGCCGTCGCCTCGCTTCGCCCAGCTCGATGCAGATATTGCAGAACTTCCGGGTTTGGCGTCACCTTGGTCTTCGCCTCCATTTCCGCCGTATAGTGCGCCGCCTCGATCATATGGAAGCGATGCCGGCCGAGCCGTTCATTCCGCCCTTTCCCCGAGAGCCGCCGCCACCAACTCGGCGGCGTTCGCCTCTGAGCTGCAACGATCACGGCGATATCTCGCAAGAGCGGCTGGTTAAACGTTATCGTGTTGACCCGATCCTCGATAGCCGCCGCAGTTCTGGGCGTCGCTCCAGTCTCAATCGGGTTGAGCAGCACAAGCAGGGTGTCTTCGACCGGACTGGCACGCGCGATGGTCAGCAGGTCCGGGTTGGCCGAAAACCCGCCATCCCAGAACATGCGCCCGCCGATCTCCACCGCATGATGCAGCGTCGGCAGGCACGCCGAGGCGAGCACCGTATCGACGGTGATTTCCTCGCGCTGAAACATGCGCGGCCGGCCGGTCGCAACATCCGTTGCGGCGATGACCACGTTGATGTTCTCGTTCCGCCGTATCGCCTCGAAGTCGATCGTCTGATTGAGTATCTTTCGCAGCGGATCGAAGCCGAGCGGATTGAAACTATAAGGCGAAAAAGCGCCGCTGAATGTCGTCGACCGCGCCATCGTCGAAAGGAACGGATTGAGGCTGATCAGATCCGGCACCCGCGCCTTTTCTACCGAATGCCAAAGACTGTTTAGCGCCTCGCGCGCCGCCGTCCTGAAGTCTTCGTCGCCGCCATCCAGGGCTGCCGGCGCCAGTCCGTGAAAGTGGCCGCGAGAGTGGCCATGAGACAGGCCATGCGCCAACGCCACCGCATTGAACGCACCGGCACTGGTACCGCTGATCCAACCGAAATCAATTTCACTGTCTTCAAGAAGACGATCGAGCACCCCCCACGTAAAAGCGCCGTGCGCGCCACCACCCTGCAGTGCGAGGTTCAGCCGGCGCCGTTTCGTTGAAGTCCGCATTTAAGCCCCCTCTCGGACTGATCCGGAGCCTGACGGCTCTGGCCGCCTCAAGCACCGCCTTAACGACAAGATCACCGAGACCAGGCCATAGCCTAACCAATATGGGTCAAACGTGTCGGCAAGCCGACACCGCCGAATATGTCGCAGCGCACAATTTTCTAGCTGCAGCGCGGCAACCTCACTACGCTGATATTCCGCGCACTCATCATATCAATCATCCGGCGGCAATTTTCTATCCGACCTCAAGTCCTGCAATTCTGAACGCATCTCTTTGATTTCGCGCATTAATTGCTCGTACTCACGTTCCGTGACCTCGACCAGCTTCTCCCGCATTTCGTCGCCCTGATGCTGCATCGCATCAACCACGATACCGATGAACAGGTTGAGCACGGCAAACGTGACCACCACGATGTAGGGCACGAACACCGCCCAGGCGTAAGGATGCACCGTCATGACCGGCCTGACGACATCGCCCGACCAGCCTTCGAGGGTCATCACCTGGAAGAGCGTATACAGCGATGCTCCAATCGTCCCGAACATCTCCGGGAACGTGGCCCCATAAAGCTTCGTCGTCAGCACCGCGAAGACGTAATTGATCAGCACCAGCAGCAGAACAATGGCCCCCATCCCCGGGATCGCGGTCAGCAACCCCGCTACGACGCGCCGTACCGATGGCAGCGCCGAGGCCAGGCGCAACACCCGCAGGATACGCAACGCCCGGAGAACCGATAGGTTTCCGGTCGCCGGCACGAGCGTTATTGCGACCACGACGAAATCGAACAGGCTCCATGGGTCGCGCCAGAACCGCCCTTTGAAGACGACCATTCGCGCCGTGATCTCGACAACAAAAATACCCATGACGATGGTGTCGATGACCGTCAGCAGCCCACCAAAGCGCGCCATCACGGTCGCGGATGTTTCGAGCCCGAGCGTAATTGCATTGATGACGATGACGCCGATGATGAAGCGCTCGAACCATGGCGCCGTCACGATCTTCGCCAGACCCGACGGCGTGTTGCCGCCCCCGCTTTTGCGCGTCAGTAAATCTTTCGTCTGTCCAATCGCCATCCAACTACCCTGATCGCATCGCCCGGATCTGAAAGTTCCGATCGGTTTGTGCCTGATTGTTCCCTGACAAGGGCTCTAAACCAAGGCCGCGGCTATGCCAATACGTCCCGAGGGCGCTCCGCCGCCGAACGATCAAACCAGATTTCAAAGACAGATGAAGGCAGCCGCCGAAGTTGCCAAATCCAGCAGCACGGCACCGCCGTTGAGCGCCATCAACCCGATGGCCCCTCCGATCAACAGGGACGTGGCACCCACGACAACAATTTTGTATGTAAGCGGCATGGACCGAGACTACCACGCAGCCGGCCTGCATTCCACGGTTGCACGCCGTTAATCAGTCGACATCATTCTGACGGCTCCCGGGTGCGCCGCCGGATCGAGGCTCATCGTCTCCTTCCACTCGAAATTCCGCCCCAAGCCGCTGCCGACGCGCACGGATATATCAGTCGTACAGCGCCCGTCCTCCCGGAGCTTGAAGTTGTAGATGTTATATACGCCCTCTCCGGCGGCCCCCGCCCCGATCACCGGAACCGGGCCGGTTGCCGTATCCCGCCACGACAGCATGCCGCGGTGGTAATGCCCATGGAGGACGGCTTCTGCACCGGTATCGAGTAGCACCCGCTCAAAAATTCGCCGGTCACGCAGGCCGCGCGGCCCATGCTCCTCCAGCGGCGGATGATGCACCGCCACGATACGCGCATATCCAGCCTCATGAAGTGCTTTTGATTGCGCAGCAAACCGGTTGATCTGCTCTTCGCCCAACTCACCTGACGCGACCGCCGGCGGCGTCGGCACTGCGGAGTTGAGATTGATCAGCGCGAAGCGGCCGAAAAGCCGGACGAAGGGAAAGCCACTCGCCTCGAGCGCACCGGGAAGGCCCTCGACCACATCGCTCGACCCGCGGGCCTTCATATAGTCACGCCACCGCTCGACCCCCGGGTCGCGGCGCAACCGCGCATAAATATCGTGATTGCCAGGGATCGCGGACACCTCTTCCGGCGAACCGAGCGCCTTCAGCCAGTCGAGACACTGGATGAACTCCGCCGGCATCCCGAGGTTCGCCAGATCGCCGGTCACGGCAATATGGTCGAATGATTGTGCCTTGAGGTCATCGACCAGAGCATTCACCAGTCGCGGGTCATTGAAATTGCGCCGCTTGGTCCAGAAGTTTATGTAGCCTGTCCAACGCTTGGCGTTCCAATGCCATGGCCAGAAGACCGGCAGCGGGCCAAGATGAACATCCGTCAGCTGAGCGAGGCGGAATTCGTTCGGTAGCGCCATACGTTGTCTCCGGTTGCGCGTTCTGGCGAAGTCACGGTCGACTGCCCCATTCGAGCCGGCGTGCCAACCCTGACCTTGCCAACTACATGGTATTTGCGGCAAAGAGCCAGCCGTTCCATATCTCGAGGATCCGACCATGCGCGCCGTGCTTCGCAAAGGCGTAACCCGCTCACTGCAATTTTATTGGCGTCAGACACGTGCGCTAACCATGGGCGCACAGGCAATGGTGCTTGACGATAGAAACCGCGTGCTACTCATTCGCCACACTTACCGGCCTGGCTGGCACTTCCCCGGCGGTGGCGTCGAGCGCGGTGAAACAATCGCCCTTTCCATGACGCGCGAACTGGCTGAAGAAGCCGGCGTGACGTGCACCGGCCGCCCCCAACTGTTCGGCATCTATGCCAACTTCAGCGCATTCCCCTCCGACCACATCGCACTCTTCGTCGTACGCGCCTGGCAGCAGGACTGCATCCCGCGCCCGAACCGCGAAATCGCCGAGCAGTGCTTCGCGCCTGCCGGCGAGCTCCCAGACGGCACCGTCGGCGCTGTCGCCCGGCGTCTGGCGGAAGTTTTAGACGGCGCCAAACAAAGCGACCACTGGTGAGCGGCGTGCAACAAGAACGACCGCCGGGCGCCAAAAGCGCACCGCTTCCGCCGGGCATCACCATCCGCCGGACGGCAACCGACGATTTGCCGGCAATCGAAACGCTGCATATGCATACCTTCGGCCCCGGCCGCTTCGCACGCACGGCGTACCGTGTACGCGAAGCCGCCACCTCTCCCCACAGCCCACACTGCCACACCGCCTGGCACGGCAGGCAACTGATCGGCAGCGTAACCCTTACGCCCATCGAGATCATCGCCGCCCCGAACCCGGCAGCCCCGAACCCGCCGGCCCCGGCATTCGGCTGGCTGCTCGGCCCTCTCGCCGTCCTCACCGAGCATCGCGACAGAGGCATAGCCCGCCACCTCCTTAACCGTGCGGTCGCAAGCGTTGCCGAGGCCGCCACGACCCAGCGCGAAGCTCAGGCTGCGCCCCCCGAAAC
>CAZWCL010000338.1:0-4433 GCA_964632265.1 uncultured Hyphomicrobiaceae bacterium
CGCGATGGATGCTTCCAACCTCTTGAAGCCCGCACTCCAGTCCGGTGCGGTGCGATGCATTGGCTCGACGACCTATAAGGAATACCGCCAGCACTTCGAAAAGGACCGTGCGCTCGTTCGCCGGTTCCAGAAAATCGATGTGGCGGAGCCGTCGATCGACGATGCGATCGAGATTATGCGCGGTCTGAAGCCCTATTTCGAGGATTACCACAAGCTCAAATACTCGAACGAGGCGATCAAATCGGCAGTTGAGCTGTCGGCAAAGTATATCCATGACCGCAAGCTGCCGGACAAGGCCATCGACGTAATCGACGAAGCTGGCGCCAGTCAGATGCTGGTTGAGGAAGAGGCCCGGCGCAAACGCATCACGGTCAGGGAAATCGAGGCCACGATCGCCACGATGGCCCGGATTCCTCCAAAGACGGTCACCAAGTCCGACGCCGAAGTGCTGCAAAACCTCGAACGGGACTTGAAACGCCTCGTGTTCGGTCAGGACAACGCCATCACGTCGCTGTCGGCTGCCATCAAACTCGCGCGGGCCGGCCTTCGTGAGCCCGAAAAGCCGATTGGCTCCTATCTGTTCACCGGGCCGACCGGCGTCGGCAAGACCGAGGTTGCCAAGCAGCTTGCGAGCCTGATGGGCGTCGAACTCCTGCGCTTCGACATGTCGGAATACATGGAAAAGCATACGGTTTCGCGCCTGATCGGGGCACCGCCGGGATATGTGGGCTTCGATCAGGGTGGGCTGCTCACGGATGGTGTCGACCAGCATCCACACTGCGTTCTGCTGCTCGACGAAATCGAGAAGGCGCACCCGGATCTCTTTAATATCCTGCTTCAGGTCATGGATCATGGTTCACTTACCGACCATAACGGCAAGAAGATCGACTTCCGCAACGTTGTCTTGATCATGACCTCGAATGCGGGGGCTGCCGACATGGCGCGTCCTCCGATCGGCTTCAACCGCGGAAAACGGGAAGGCGAGGATACGGAAGCAGTCAACAAGCTCTTCACGCCGGAGTTTCGAAACCGTCTCGACGCCATTGTCGGGTTTGCGAACCTGCCGCCTGAGGTTATTGAGAAGGTCGTCGAGAAATTCATCTTCCAACTCGAGGCGCAACTCGCTGACCGTTCGGTTACGATCGAGCTCACGCCGGAAGCTGCGACGTGGCTTGCGAAAGAGGGCTACGATGAGAAGTTCGGCGCCCGTCCGCTTGGGCGTGTGATACAGGAAAACATCAAGAAGCCGCTGGCTGAAGAACTTCTCTTCGGCAAGCTGGAGCACGGTGGTGCTGTCAAGGTGCTCGTCGAGGGCGAGGGCGAAGGAGCCAAACTCGGCTTTGAGTTCTTCCCGGCCGAGCCGAAATCGAAGTCGGATGGTGAAGACGAAGAGTTCGACGACGACGACGATAACGACGACGGTGATGGTGACACTGATATTGATGCTACCGACACGGATGAGCCCCAGCTCATCGAGGCGTCACCGCGCAAGGCCCTTTCCGGGCCGAAGAAGGCTCCCCGGAAAGGCGGTAATGGCGGCGGCGGCGCGGGCGGCACGGTCCCGAGCGTGCCTAAGAAAAAGTAGCGGCGTATGCCGCTTATAGCAGCCTGCCAATCCCCCGCCGACGCTCCGCGCCGGCGGGGTTTATTCAGGAAATCGTCGACCCGGCCGTGCGCCGGTTCGCGGCGGCCCATGGAACTCTGGGGGGCGATTAACACTTGATGTCCGCAATTCGTCAGGAGACCCGTATGCTGCGTTGGACGACGTTTCTTGCCTTATTTCTCAGCCTTGCCGCTTCACAGCCGGCGTTCGCCTACTCGGGGTGCGAACATTACCGTTTCGGAAGCCAGGAGTGGTGGTTCTGCATGTCGGACCGGAATGGTGAACGCTAGAGCGGATAGTCCCGCTCTACACTATTTGAGGAGTTCAGTATGACCCTTATTCGCAAGACAGCGCTTTACTTGGGCGTTGCTTATCTTCTCGCCGTAGTGTCAACCGCGTCCGCGCGTGATCGTGAAGATCATGTCACGACCGAGCGGGACCGGACTATCGTCGAGGCGCCGGCCACGTCGGTGACGGCGGACCGGCGCCGAACCCGAGTTGATGCGCCCTTTACAGACGTTGATGTTGATCGTGACCGGCGGCGTGTACGCATCGACGTTCCGGGCTTCCAGGGCACGATCCGCTGGTGAACCCCGTGGACTGATTGTGGTCTTGCCATCGGCGGGTTTCAGTTATGCGCGGCTGATGTCGCCCCGCCAAGATGGGAAGTATGGTGACCGCTGCAATGAACTGGTGGACGCTTGCGCCCGCGCGCGTCAGGACGCA
Source organism: uncultured Hyphomicrobiaceae bacterium (assembly GCA_964632265.1). Lineage (GTDB taxonomy): Bacteria > Pseudomonadota > Alphaproteobacteria > Rhizobiales > Hyphomicrobiaceae > CAJQQK01. Next base: position 2,330 of record CAZWCL010000338.1, read on the forward strand.
ACGCTGGGTGATGATTTTCTGTACTACATTTCCTGCGCCAAAAAGAAAAACCCTTCAGCCGCAATGGCTTTACTCGATATACTGCGGAAATAAGACGTTCCAAGACGCACAAATCAGGGATCATGTCACAAGCTTAGAAGGCGAAATCAATGGTTAAGCCGCAATTCATTCCGCGCACGCAGTGGGCGCGCGATCCCGAACATTGGCACGGCCGCCTCGAGGGCCATGATATAGGGACGAACGTCACCATCCTGTTTTTTTCGAGCGATGAGATTGGCGCCGGTCCACCGTTGCATGTCCATACCTACGATGAGGTTTTCATCATCCGCCAGGGCCGCGCCCGCTTCACCGTTGGCGATGAGATGCTGGAGGCCGGGGCCGGCGACATCGTTTTCGGCCCGGCCAATGTAGCGCACAAGTTCGAAAACATCGGTCCCGGCCGCCTCGAGACGACCGACATCCATCTCAGCGATCATTTCGCGCAGATCGAGCTGGAATAATGTCTACGCCAATACCGGGACACCGCTGTCGGCGGCCGTCTCGCGCAGCTCTTCGATATTGCGTGCACCAAGCTGCATCATATTGTTCTCGATGTCCGTTTTGAGCATGTTGGCAACGTGTTCACCGCCGGCCGGACCCAGCGCGGCAACGCCATACATAAAGGCGCGCCCCGCCAGCACAAAATCGGCACCAAGCGCCAGGGCGCGGCAGATGTCGAGGCCTGTGCGGATGCCGCTATCGAAGATGACCGGCGCTTTGCCGCCTATCGTCTCGGCGATCCGAGGCAGCACTTCGATCGAGGCTGGCGTGCCGTCGCACTGGCGCGCGCCGTGGTTTGACACACCTATGCCATCGGCACCGTAGCTCAGCGCATCGCGGGCATCGGCAACGCTCATGATACCCTTGATGACGATCGGTCCGTCCCATTCCTTGCGCACGTCGTCGAGATATTTCCAGTCGAGCGTTCCACCAAGTCCGGTACCAATAAAAGCCGTCATGTTCTGCAGGTCCGCACCGGACGCATATTTCGCAACGCCCTTGAAGCGCGGTGAACCAGCCTTCAGCGTCGCGTAACTCCATTCGGGACGGATCATGCAGCGCCAGATCATCATCGGTGTCATCTTCGGCGGCACCGTTACGCCGGCCCGGCGCTGACGCTCACGTGTCGAACCCGTGGGCACGTCGGCTGTCACCAGAAGCGTCGTGAACCCTGCGGCTTTGACACGCTGGAGGAGGTCGCGGCGAATACCTGCGTCGCGCGGGGGATAGAGTTGAAACCAACCCATCCCCTCGGTGAGCGGGCCGATAGTCTCGGGGGCCTGCGTCGCGACCGTCGACAGGGAGTAGGGTATGCGGAGCTTTGCGGCAGCTTTTGCCAAGATATTTTCTGCCTCTGGCCACATCAGGCCGGTGAGGCCGACCGGTGCCACGCCGAAGGGGGCTGCGTAGGTGCGGCCAAACAGTTCCGTCTTCGTGTCAATTTTGATCTCGCCCCGCATGAAACGGGGCGTCAGCGTCACTTGCCGAAGTGCGGTCTCGTTACGCTTTGCGCCATCATCGCGACCTGTTCCGCTATCAAGGTACTCCCAGGCGAAATGCGGAATTCGGCGACGGGCGCGCCGGCGCAGATCGGCAACAGAAGGATAACGGTCAATCAGGGTGCTCACGTGTCTCGGCTCCAGCAGATCTCGGGTCAGCGGCCGTTTTAGGCTGAGGTGCCCTGTCCGCCAAGTCCTATCCAGGACAAGCACGAATAATCCGGTTCAGCCGCGGTTGCGTAAAACTTAACCAGATTTAATGCTGGACGAGGTATTTTCGCCTTATCATCAAGGTGGAATAGCATCCGGGTCCAGGCGTTCTATCACAGCCTTTCGCCTGTCTGTATCTTTGCGTGCAGCGCCGATTGGCCTTAGTGGATATTCAATTGCCGAAATCGTATCCCATCGCTGTCCAGGGACTTCTCGTCCTCATCGTCGCCGGCATCGGCGCGGGGCTTTGGTTTGCGCGCGAACCGGTCGCCGCGACAGTCGCGACGCTCTGGCACGGCGGGAATGCCGGGGCCGACGCTGGCAACCGCCGCCGTGGAAGTGCAAAGGACGCCGTT
>CAZWCL010000339.1:0-4427 GCA_964632265.1 uncultured Hyphomicrobiaceae bacterium
ACATGATGTTCTGCCTGGTGCGCACCTCGACCGAGGGCAAACCGCAGGAAGGCATCTCGTTCCTGCTGATCGATATGGACCAGCCCGGCGTCGACGTGCGCCCGATCATCACGCTCGATGGTGAGCACGAGGTGAACGACATCTTCCTGACGGACGTGAACGTGCCGGTCGAAAACCTTGTCGGAGAAGAGAACAAGGGCTGGACCTGCGCGAAGTTCCTGCTGACCTATGAACGCACCGGCATTGCCGGCGTCGCGTTCGCCAAAACCGCTCTGGACAAGCTCAAGCGCATCGCCGGATCGCAGAAGCAGAACGGCCGGCCGCTGACCAGGGACCCGATGTTTGCCGCCCGGATGGCCCAGGTCGAAATCGACCTCAAGGCGATGGAGCTGTTCAATATGCGCATCGTTGCGGCAGCCGGGGCGAACAAGGCGCCGGGACCAGAGTCGTCACTGCTGAAGATCAAGGGCACGGTCATACGCCAGGAGATTACCGATCTGCTGCGCCGTGCCGTTGGACCCTACGCCATGCCGTTCATTCCCGAAGCGCTCGACGAAGGCTACAACGAGGAACCAATCGGCCCCGATGGCGCCATGCCGCTCGCCTCGAGCTACTTCAACAATCGCAAGTTGTCGATCTACGGCGGCTCGAACGAGATCCAGCGCAACATCGTCTCTAAGCACATGCTCGGGCTCTAGCCTGACCACGCCGCAAAAACTAGGATTGATCCGCGATGGATTTCGAACTCTCTGAAGAACGCCAGATGCTGGCGGACACGGCCGGGCGTTTTATACAGAACCGCTACGATCTCGACACGCGCCATGCCAACGCCAAGATTGATGGTGGCTTCAATCGCGAAACGTGGGCGGAATTCGCTGATCTCGGTCTGATCGGCGCATTGTTGCCCGGCGAGGTCGGCGGCTTCGGCGGCACCGGCGAGGATATCGCCGTGGTGTTCGAGAAGCTTGGCCGCGGACTCGTCGTCGAGCCGTTTATGGCGACAGGCATACTTGGAGCGTCACCGATAGCGCTTGCAGGCACGGACGCCCAAAAGGCGATGCTCGAGGACGTGATCGCAGGCACGACGCTCCTGGCTCTTGCCCACGGTGAACCGGATGCGCGTTATGAACTCGCCCACGTTGCGGCCACGGCGGAGAAGTCCGGCGAGGGCTGGCGGATCAATGGCAACAAGGCTGTTGTGCTCAATGGTGACACGGCCGACAAACTGATCGTATCGGCGCGCTCATCGGGCGATACCGCCGATCGTGATGGGCTGTCGCTGTTTATCATCGATGCGGCAGCAGAAGGCGTCACGCGCCGTGGCTACGGCACTGTCGATGGCGGCCGAGCCGCAGAGATCTCATTTAAGAATGTCGCCGTTGGCGCTGATGCGCTGATCGGTGAAGCCGGCGCGGCGTTCGATATTCTTGAGCGGACACATGCGCGCGGCATCGTCGCGCTGGCGGCCGAAAGCATCGGCGCACTCGAGATGTCGCGCGACGTGACGCTCGAATATATGAAGACGCGCAAGCAATTCGGCCGCACTCTCGGCTCGTTCCAGGCGTTGCAGCATCGAATTGTGGATGTGACGCTCGAGATTGAGCAGGCCCGCGCCGGCGTTTTGCTCGCCGTCAGCACTCTGGATGACGACCGCGACATGCGTGAGCTGAATGTGTCGGCAACAAAAAACCTGATCGGCCGCGTCAATCGCTTTGTCGCCGAGGAAGTCATTCAGTTGCACGGGGGTATGGCGATGACATGGGAATATTCGGTCGGCCATTACGCCAAACGCCTTGTCATGATCGACCATATGCTCGGTGACACTGATTATCACCTCCAGCGATACATCGACCTTGCCGCCGACTGAAAGCTTTGGCCAGCCATAGCCTCGCAGCGACATCGCCTCAAACTCGGGCGGCGGAATGGCGAAATTGTCATCACGCGACGTATGGCGAGCGCGGCCCATCGATGCTTACATGCGGGTCAAAGCCTGACTTCGACCGATGGAGCACCGTTATGCGTTTCCCCCCGATCGTTGCCGCCACCTTTGGTGGAGTTATCCTCGTCCTGTCGGCAACATTCCCCGCCACCGCCCAGAAAACTGCGCCGGACCAGTGCCTGGCCCTCGCCGAGAACCGGCCGGCGCCGTCACGAAACCTGATCCACAAAGCCCGGCTGCAGTTGGCCGCCCTGAAGCCTTATCAGGTTCAGGTCACATACCAGGGACACTCGACCTTCACGATCGAGAGCGCCAAGGGCGTGACGATCGCGACCGACTACAACGATTACGTCCGCTCAGCATCGACGCCGATGATCGCGACCATGAATATCGCACACTCATCGCATCACTCCGTCGCGCCCGATCCTGGCATTGAACATCTGCTGCCGGGGTGGCATGAAGACGGCAACGGCAAGGCCCGTATCCACGACTTGTCGGTGCGCGACGTCCGCATACGCAACGTGCCAACCAACATCCGTACGCACTATGCCGGCGCCAAGTATGGTAAATTCGGCAACTCGATATTTATCTTCGAAATCGGCGGCCTGTGCATGGCGCACCTTGGCCACTTACATCACACGCTGACAACCCAGCAACTTGCCCAGATCGGCCAGATGGATATCGTCTTCGTCCCCGTTGACGGCAGCTATACGCTCGACACGGCCGGCATGATCGAGGTGCTGAAATCGCTTAAAGCACCGATTGTCGTGCCAATGCACTGGTTCTCGGGGTACTCGCTCGAAGCGTTCATCACGGTTGCTCAGGCGGACTACGAAATCGTTCGCAATCCTGGATCGACAATCGTCTTCTCACGCGATCAGATGCCGCCCAAGCCACGCATGATCGTCATGCCGCCGGAGCAGGGTTAGAGCGGGTCCGACCTTCGTGGAATCGCTTTCGCGATTTCACTGGGGTCGGTAGTCCTGCTCTACACTATTGGAGTAGATCATTTTTTCCGGTTTAGCCGGCAACGGCTCCGGTCATTTAAGGTCTTCAACTAAACCGGAAATGATCTAACAGGCTGTTGAAGTACTCATGTGGCTCGCGACGCCTGGCGCGGCTCATGATCGGCGATCGTTGCGATCGCCCTGACCGGCAAAGGGGCCGGCGTAGGCGCCGAGGATGACCGCTGCGATTGCAAGCGCCGGCATCAGCCACGGCTCGGCCCAGAACGCGGCGGGGCCAAGGACCCACAGCGTGGCGGCGCTCGCAAGGCACCAAAGCAGCGGTATGATACGGGCCGCCGCGGCAAGCCACCCGCGCGCCGGAATGAGCAGCGCAAGCGTCAAGATCGCGGTCGGGTCGGGCATAAGGGCGAATATTTCGCCGCCCTGCCAGGGGCGGCCGGCAAGGCCTGCCATCATCGGGTAGATCAAAAGCGCGACAATGCCGAGGCCTGTGGCGGAATGCCTGATCAATCGGGACGAATAGCCCGCAGGCGGCGGCCGGAGAGCAAGCCACAACAAAAGCGCCGCCTCGACGCCGAAAGCCGGGGCCACGTAGTAGGCGGCCCAATTGATCTCGCCATAACGCAGCCACATGTAAAACCAGCCAACAATCGCCCACGCGACGGCTGCGATGACGTATGCAAGGCGCCATTTTCCCGAGGTCGGGGCCGGCTGCGCCACCGTATAGAGCACGATCGCTCCGGCAACGAGCGCTGCAAATTGCATCGGCCAGACAGCCTCGTTGTAGAGAACGAACTGGCGCACGTAGACTTCGCTTGAAAAAAGCAGGAAGTCGGCGGGCGCATAATTCGTCCAGTTGCCGAGCAGCGGTATCATCCGACAGCCCGCGCGTAGTCGGCCATGCGTTGGCGCATGCCGGCGTCAGGGAGCGGCCCGGACGCCGCCGCTAGGTTCTCTTTGACGTGGGCAACATTGCGCGTGGCGGGAATGGCCACTGTGATGTCGGGATGCGAAATGATGAATTTCAGAAGGAATTGCGCCCAGCTGCGAGCACCGATCTCTCCGGCCCAAGGCGGCAGCGGTTTGTTCTTGAACCTTTCGATTAGCGCACCGCGCCGGTAGGGCCGGTTGACGATGACGCCGATACCGCGCTCGGCGGCGAGTGGCAGAAGGCGGGATTCGGCCTCGCGGTCGAGGATATTATAGGTAAGCTGCACGAAATCGAGCGGCCGGGATTTCATCACCTGCTCGAGATCGCCGTGGCGCCGCCCATGCGATGTCGTCACACCGATGTAGCGAAGATCGCCTTGGGCCTTCATGGCTTCGAGGGTGTCGAGATTGCCATCAAGCCCGGCGAGGTTGTGAACCTGAACGACGTCGAATTTCGGCACGCCCCACTTGGACCGCGTGGTCGCGATCTGAGAGGGGCCGCGTGAGGGCCATGATGTCCAGACTTTTTCTGCTGAAAAGAGCGGCTCCGGGTGGCCCAGTTTCTCCAGTCCATGGCCGATCGTGTCCTG
>CAZWCL010000340.1:0-4422 GCA_964632265.1 uncultured Hyphomicrobiaceae bacterium
ATTGCCGCGCACTCGTTTCCGATGACGAGACCGACCAGGCCGCGAGCGCCGATGCGTTCAAGCTTCTGCATGAAACGGCGGCGATCAGGCTCCGGCGCCGCAAGCTCACGGTCATCGACGCGACCAGCGTTCACAGGGCCCACCGCGCCAACCTCGTCACTCTGGCGCGCAGATATCATGCGCTGCCCGTTGCGCTCGTCCTCGATATCGATCCTGAAATCTGCCACGCCCGCAATGCCGAAAGGCCGAACCGCGCTTTCCCGATTGATGTCCCGCGCAGTCATTCGCAGGCCCTCACACGCTCGCTCAAAAGACTCCAGCAGGAAGGCTTCCGCCAAATCCACATCTGGCGCTCGCCCGAGGAAATCGACCGCGTGACTATCGCGCGCGAGCCCTTGCCGACCGACTGCCGCAGCGAGACCGGACCGTTCGACATTATCGGTGACATCCACGGCTGTTTCGACGAGGCCACGGCGCTCCTGACCAGGCTCGGCTATACTATCGACGCCTTCGATGATGCTGCGGAAGATCTTATCCGGGCCCGTCATCCAGAGGGACGCATCGCTTTTTTCGTTGGCGATCTGTGTGACCGCGGCCCTCGCAATGTCGCAAGCCTTCGCCTCGTGATGGGCATGTGCGCCGAGGGTTCCGGACGCTGCGTCATCGGCAATCATGATTTCAAACTTGAGAAGTGGCTACGCGGCAAAACCACCACGCTGAGCCACGGCCTCGATGTCACGGTCGCAGAGCTGCAACAGCGTTCGCCTGATTTTCGTGACAAGGTGCGCCACTTCATCGCCGGTCTGAGATCCCACGCCTGGCTTGCGGGCGGAGGGCTTGTGATCGCTCACGCCGGCCTCAGGCAAGAGATGCATGGCCGCGACACCGGTACTATCCGGGCTTTCGCGATGTTCGGCGAGACCACCGGCGAGGTTGACGAATTCGGTCTCCCTGTTCGCCTCGAATGGGCCCGCAGCTACAATGGCGCCGCTGAGGTTGTTTTCGGCCACACCCCGATGCCGGAAGCCCGATGGCTCAATAACACCCTCTGCGTCGACACCGGCTGCGTTTATGGCAACAAGCTTACAGCCTTCAGGTGGCCGGAAGGCGAGATCGTCGACGTCGCAGCAAAACAGCAATACGCCGTACCCAAAAAGCCCTTGAGCGCCAATGCCCGCTGAGGTCTCAGGTCATTTCGCGGGGGACCTCGGACGGCGGCAGGACGTCGAAAACATTGAGCGTCATTGACACGAAAGCGTAGTAGCCAAGCACGGCAACCAGATCGACCACCGCCGTCTCACCCAGCGTATCGACTGCTCGGTCATAGAGCGTTTGCCCCACCGTGCGGTCATTCTGCAGCGCCGTCGCGAACGCATGGACGACCTCCTGTTGGGTGTCTTCGAATCGAGGCGTCTCGCGCCGCTGGATGGCATCTGCAATGCCCGGGTCAAGACCGGCTTCGAGCGCAATGCGCTTGTGCGCGAACCATTCGTACTCCGCACTCCAGGCCCGTGCCGTGACGAGGATTGCAAGTTCCGACAGGATCGGCGGCAGGCTTGAATCGTACCGGCAATACTGGCCGAGCGCCTGGGCACGGTCGGCGAGATCGGGCCGGTGCAGCCAGATCGCGAGCGGCCCCCGCACGCCCCCGCGTGGCCCCGTGGCGATGGCCTCGGCAACACGGCGCTGTTCATCGGAGTAGTTTTCCGGATTGGGTGGATCAAGGCGTGGCATGAAACTGAGGCTCCGCTGCTTTGGGTGGCGTGACGTAGTCCCTTCACTATCGGCCGCCGATGCCGTGACCGCAAACCTGTTCTGCGCAGCCTCCTGATATTGCCATGCCACCGCGCCTCACGTCTCGTCCGGCCGTGCCGAACAAGCTATGCTCACGCGATCGTGTGACCACAACGAACCGGAGACTGGCGAATGGCCGATGCCGCAGCCCCATCGCAGCACCCCCCGTCGCAGCACCCTTTGCTCTTCACACCGCTCGCCCTGCGTTCCGTCACCACACGCAACAGAATCGTCGCCTCGCCGATGTGCCAGTATCGATCCGAAGGTGGCGCACCAAACGACTGGCAACTCGTCCACCTCGGACGCCTCGCCATCGGCGGCTGTGGCATCGTTTTCGGAGAGGAAACCGCCGTCGAGGCCCGTGGGCGCAAAACCTACACCTGCGCCGGCATCTGGGACGACCGCCACATCTCCGCCTATCGCCGGATCAACGAGTTTCTCCTCACCAACAATGCTGTCCCGGCCATTCAACTCGGCCATGCCGGCCGCAAGGCGTCCTGCCACGACGCCATCGGCGGCTGGGAGCCGCTCCGGCCGGACGACGCCGCGAACGGCTTTGCACCCTGGACCGCAATTGCCCCCAGTGCACTGGCTCAAACGGAGAACCATCCGGTTCCCCGCGCGATGACGGAAACCGATATTGCCGACGTCATAGATGCTTTCGTCGCAGCGGCCCGTCGCGCCGAGGCCGCGGGCTACGAGATTCTGGAGATCCACGGTGCGCATGGCTATCTGCTGCATCAGTTTCTTTCGCCACTGACCAATCGCCGCAACGATGGCTACGGTGGGAGCCTGGAAAACCGTATGCGCTTTCCGGTTGAACTGACGCGGGCGGTGCGCGATCAGTGGCCTTCCGACAAACCGTTATTCTATCGCCTCTCCGCCGTCGACGGCCAGGGCGGGATGTGGGGGATTGACGATTCTATTGCACTTGCCGCCGCGCTCAAGGATTGCGGCGTTGACATAATCGATTGTTCATCCGGCGGGATTATCGGTTCGGCGAGTATGTCGACCGTGCCACGCCTGCCAGCCTTTCAGGTCCCCTTCGCCGAGCGCATCAAGCGCGAAGCCGGCATCGCAACAATGGCGGTTGGCCTTATTACCGAGGCCAGTCAGGCCGAAGATATATTGGCAGCCGGCCGCGCTGACCTTATCGCCATGGCGCGTGAATTGATGTGGTTTGCCGACTGGCCAGCCCATGCAGCCCGCGAACTGGGCTTGCATGATCACAGTCTCATGCCCGAAGGCTATGCCCATCGTCTCCGTCTGCGCGATGCCCAGGCAGCCATGGAGATCAACCAGCCGACGCCCGAGAACTACGACATTCTCTCCGGCCTCGCCGGCATCCGCGTCACACCAGACCCCTGATTTCTGCCACCCCCACGCCCAATGCAACTGACGCCACGTGCCGATACCCTTATAGGATTGGCCTGACGCTCATCGTGGAGGAACATCAATGTCAGGTAATACCAAGTCCGTGGTCCGTTTTGACCACTTCATGCATCCGGCTTTCGACCAACGCCTGAAAGCCGAGCCTGATATCGACTACCGCGTATTCGGCCAGCAGGCGGAAACAGAAGCACTGGCCGTGTTCGAGCACGCCCATATCTACCACATCTCCGCCGCCAAGGACGAAGTCGCACCGAACTGGTTTGCCAACGCCGCCCTGATCGAACGCGCGCCTGACCTCCTTTGCGTTTCCTCCAGTGGCTCAGGATATGACACGACGGACGTTGACGCCTGCACCGCCGCCGGCATCTGCGTCGTCAACCAGTCGGGCGGCAATGCCCAGTCAGTGGCCGAACACACCCTCGCCCTCATGCTCGATGTCTCGAAGCGCGTCAGCGAGAATGACCGCCTCCTGCGCTCTCATCGCGGGTATACGCGCGAAGACCTGATGGGCCGCGAAATTAGCGGCCGTACGCTCGGCGTTGTCGGCATCGGCGAGGTCGGCTCCCGCGTCTCGAGGCTTGCGACCGCTTTCGGCATGACCGTCCTTGCCACCGATCCCAACGTCGATGCCGACCGCGCTGCTAGCTTTGGTGCCCGCAAGGTCGAACTCGATGAACTTGTATCGCAATCGGATTTCGTCTCGCTCCACTGCCCGCGCATTCCCACAACCATGAACCTGATCGACCGTGCAAAATTCGAAGCCATGCGGCCGGGTACGATCTTCATTACGACGGCCCGTGGCGGCATTCACGATGAAAGTGCCCTCACTGCGTCAATCGAGACCGGCCATCTCGGCGGCGCTGGCATCGACGTTTGGGATGTCGAGCCGCCCCCCGAAGACCATCCGCTTCTCGCCCGAGACAATGTCGTCGCGACATTCCACACCGCCGGCGTCACTGCCGAGGCCCGCCAACGCATGGCCGAATACGCCAGCGACCAGATCGTTCGCACCCTCAACGGCGAGCGTCCCCCCCGCCTCATCAACCCGGAAGTCTGGCCGGCCTATTCTGCACGCTTCGAGCGCCTTCTCGGCAAACGCCCTGGAGAATAACGGCGGCGGCTAACCGCCCCAGCCGCCGCATGGCCGGTAATGGATACCTCTTATCGAAGTCGGCGAGAGTTTAAGGTCAAGCGCAATTCAAAAAACTCATCGTCTGCACCTACGCGATGACGGCG
>CAZWCL010000341.1:0-4412 GCA_964632265.1 uncultured Hyphomicrobiaceae bacterium
TTGCGGCCACTGGCACCTGAAGCCAGCGCGTCTACCAATTCCGCCACCTGGGCACGCCCGGCAATCAGGGTCCGGGAGAAGGGCGTTTGTTAGTGGGCTCGCGTGGGCTTGTCAATCGTCGTACAGTCGGTCATGCCACCTTCACAAACCATGCCTTCGGGATGTATGGCAGAGGCACCGGGCGCAATCCGGTGGCGGGCGCTTCGAACGCGGACCGCAAGGCAAGCACGAGTGAGGCTAATGGCGGACATGGGAACACGGCCGGGACACGGCAAACTGGTCACGATATTCGGCGGCTCCGGATTTGTTGGGCGCCACACCGTGCGCGCGCTTGCTCGGGATGGTTGGCGCGTCAGAGCGGCCGTCCGGCGCCCCGATCTCGCCGGTCACCTGCAACCCATGGGAAACGTTGGGCAAATCCACGCGGTTCAGGCCAACGTGCGGTACGCGGAGTCAGTACGTGCCGCGGTGGCCGGAGCTGACGCCGTGGTAAACTTGGTCGGCATCCTCGCGCCAAGCGGGCGCCAATCCTTCGATGCAGTCCATGTCGATGGCGCGAAGGCGGTGGCGCAGGCGACAGCCCAGGCCGGCATTGGTCGCTTCGTCCATATGTCAGCGCTCGGTGCGGATGCCGATTCCGGTGCTCAGTACGCGCGCTCCAAGGGCATCGCCGAGCGCGAGGTCATGAAACTGCTCGGCGACACGATTATCGTGCGACCGTCTATAGTGTTCGGTCCCGAAGATGATTTCTTCAATCGTTTTGCCAAAATGGCCGCTTCAGCTCCGGTTCTGCCGCTCATAGGTGGCGGCAGGACGCGCTTCCAGCCGGTTTTTGTCGGCGATTTGGCCGAGGCTATTGCAAACTCGTGCTCAGGAACCGGGAAGGCCGGTACGATCTACGAACTGGGCGGCCCTGAGGTCTACACTTTCCGCCAGCTGCTCGACCAGACGCAACAGTGGTCCGGTCGCAATCGCGGCTACGTCAATCTACCCTTCTGGGCAGCCAAAGCGCTCGCAGCCCTCACGTGGCCGCTGCCGAGTGGCTTGCGGCCTTTGACCGTGGATCAGGTGCGGATGCTTGCAACAGACAACGTCGTCAGTGACGCCGCCATTGCCGAGGGCCGCACGCTGGAAACGCTTGGCGTTGCGGGCGCACAATCGATATCGGCCGTTGTGCCGAGTTACCTCGAAAGATTCCGCCCGCGCGGACAATTCTCCCACTATAGGGGCTGACCAAAGTTCCCCCCTGGGCCACCAGAGCTCAATGCAAAAGAGCCAGTTCCAGGTCGTCGCCATGGGCATGGTTGATGGCTGTGTCTTCGTCGTCCGTCAGCACCAGCGGCGTACCGTCGGCAGCAAGAAGCGCGAACAGATCGACGCCCTTGGGCAGGTCTGAAACGGTCGGAAATACCTGCCTTGCTTCCTCAGAAGTCAGCATCTTGATGTACGCCCATTCTCCAGCGCCAAGATCGGCGAAATCCTCGTCACTCATCAGCGGTTCGCCGACAGCGACCAATGCTTCGTTTTCGACGCCTAATCCCCGTTCCGTCGACATGCCAAAGCTCCTCGCGTGTTGACCGGTTTCATGACCGGTGCAGTCGCAACTCTCGTTCGAGGCCGGGTTACCGCTACGCCTCGAAACACGTACTCACCCGACATTCAACCCTGAACCCCTCACAGACAACCCTCGATCGAGGCAAAGTGCCCCTGGTCAGGGAGGGTTGGATGATTCGGCGGGCTTGGCGAGTGAAAAAGGCCTTTTCAGGACTTTCGGCCGATTTCTATCTTGCGGACGAGACGCTCGGGAACCAGACGAACCAGATCTATGGCCAGCATACCATTGACCAAATCGGCGCCGCGCACCTCCATCCCATCGGCCAGGACGAACGAGCGCTGGAACTGTCGGGCCGCTATTCCCCGATAGATGTATTCACGGTCATCGTCGTCCGTTTGACGGCCGCGTATGACAAGTTTTCTATCTTCAACGACTATATCGATGTCGTCCTCGGCAAAGCCCGCAACCGCAAGCGTAATGCGCAATCGCTCCGGCTCACCATCAGTCTGGGCGAGCCGCTCGATGTTGTAGGGCGGATAACCCTCATTGGTCTTACGGCCGGTCCGCTCAATGAGTGTCTCGATCTCCTCGAATCCAAGGAGCATGGGGCTCGAGAGCCTTGTGACACGGGCCATGCCGGAACGTCCTCAAATCAAGCGACAACTCAGGAAACAAGCCGCCGGAATGGCCGACTTCTTCCTCAAGACAGCTTGATGCCTGGGCTCTCCTATGAGACACGCATGCATCCCGCTTTCTGCGATATAGTGTCGGGCTTGAGACAATCAAGCAACTGCATGGTGGCTGGAAGCTTTAGCAGCATAGAGCCACAGGAATTCAGCGCTTGGAAACTAGTCATGTCCTTGTTTTCGCCGGAGCTTTCGTCGGTGGCTTCGTATCGGGTCTCAGCGGTTTTGGAACCGGCTTGTCGGCAATGCCGTTCTGGCTTCACGCGGTTAATCCCGTTGTGGCAGCCCAACTCGCGGCACTCGGTGCGTCAATCAGCCAACTACAAACACTCGGCACTATACGCAACGCCGTCTCATGGCGCCACGTCGGGCCGATGACGGCTTCCGGATTGATCGGCGTGCCGATCGGCGTATGGCTCCTCCCATCAGTACCGGTCGACGTCTTCAAGCTCGGCGTCGGCACCCTACTCATCGTCTTCTGCGGTTTCATAATGATGGTGCCAGCCTCATGGCACCTCGTTCGGCGCTATCGTACGCCCGAGATCGGGATCGGATTTGCCGGTGGTTTCATGGGGGGACTGCTCGGCATGCCCGGCCCTCTCGCGATCATGTGGGGGACCATTCAGAACTGGAGCCGGGATGACAAGCGCGCGCTCTATCAGATTTTCAATCTGTCAACGACTTCACTAATGCTGTGCGCGTCAGCTGCGGCGGGACAGATGACGCAGGCCTTTTTCGTAGCGGCACTCATTGTACTGCCGGGCACGATCGCCGGTTCATGGTGCGGCAGCAGGCTCTACCGGTTGTTGGATGGGGTGCGCTACGATCGAGTTGTGCTGTCCATTCTATTCGCTTCCGGCATCGTTCTCATCATCAGCCGCTAGGGCAATAGCGCTCAGTCACTTCGAAAGCCGTCATAATTATGTGCCAAACAGACCGACACTTGGGCGCCGGTGGCGTTGGAATGCCTCCGCAAAATCGCGCTTTTCCGCCAACTGAGGACGTTCTTGAATGATCAAACCAGCTGCTGCCGGCGTTGCCTGCCGTCGTGCGACGATTATAGTGAGCACTATGTTTCTCGTGCTGCTGGCTGGTGCTCCAGCGAAAGCTGCCGATGACGCGACAGTCGCGCCGTTGAAACTGACGCCGGAGGAGCAGGCGGAACGCGCACAGCGCAAGGGCTGCAAGATCAAGATTTGTTCCGCATTTCTTTTGAAAAAGCCGGGCGACGATGTCTCTTGCAACGTCGTCAAGTCCTGGCGGAAATCCCAGCTCGACACACTGGTCAAGAAAGCGCGCGTTTCCTGGCCTTGGGGCAAGGTGCAATGCACCGCCGACATCAACCTACCCCGCACGCAGATGATCAAGGCGATGGAAGAGCCGTCATTCGACCTAAAGCTTGAGAAGCACACGGTTTCGTGTGTGGTTGAGCGTGAAAAAGAGCCGGCGACGATCAAATTCGCGTTTGCGCCGAAAGTCATCTTCAAGGACGGCAAAGCCACGAAAGCTGCATTGAACTGGGGAGAGATCGAAGCGCCGACCCTGATAAAGGGTGCGATGTGGACGGCAACGGCAACCGACAATACATTCAATGTTCTCGAATCTACCCTCGTCGACGATATCAATGATTTCCTCGCCAAGAAGTGCACCGCGATCAAATCAGAACTTGAATAAGTACGAAGGCCACTGACGCTCACAGGCGGCTGTGTTAACGCAGACACATGAAGTACTTCCGGCTGATCAAAACCCTGGGCACGGTCGCGGGCGCGGGCCGATATCGCTGCAACGCTGGCTCATGGGCCGGCCTAGTCGTCCTGTCGGCGTTCTCTGTTTTTGCGGGCTACACGGTCGCTCAGTCGCAAATCCAACCGCCTGATGATCCAATCGCAAACCAACGCGCGGTGATCCGGTTCCTTACGGCGGACGATTATCCGCCGTTCAATTCGCGCGATGAAGAAGGTGTTCTGACAGGCTTGAATATCGACTTGGCACGCTCGATCTGTCTGGATCTTGCTGCGACTTGCGACATCCAGGTGCGCCCCTGGTCCAACCTTCTGGACGAGCTTGCAGCGGGCAAGGCAGATGCCGTCATTGCGGCGCACCGAGTGACGGCAAAAGCATTGGAAAAGGTTGATTTTACAGAGCGGTATTTTCACACGCCGGCGCGCTTT
>CAZWCL010000342.1:0-4407 GCA_964632265.1 uncultured Hyphomicrobiaceae bacterium
GACGTCGAGCGTATCAGCGCGCTGCAAGAGGCGGTCGGCATCGCCAGCATCGAAGAAATGGTGGTCCTTGAAAGCCACCGCTTCGGCAACCTCGATGCCGCTCAGACGTAGCGTATCGAAGAAGCGTTCCGGGTGACCGATGCCGGCGAACGCCAGAACGGGGCGGGCGCGCAAAGCGTTCAGGTCGGCGCGTGAGACGATGCCGCTGCGCAAAATGGGGCGGTTATAGCGAAGGCTGCGAAAGAGCGCGATCAGTTCATTGGTTGCCGGCGGTTCTCTGCCGATCTCGATCGGACCTGCATTGATGACTACGGCGTCGGCCAGCATGAGCTGCTGCTCCAATGGGGCACGAAGCGGGCCCGAGGGCATCACCTCACCGTTGCCGATACCGCGGCGGGCGTCCACGACCGCGAGGCGGAGCATCTTTGCCAGGCCCGGGTTCTGGAGACCGTCGTCCATGATGATGACGCTGGGAGCGTCCGTCATCGCTTCGAAGAACTTCGCGCCGGCTGCGCGGTCTCGGGACACGACGGTTGGAGCCGCGCGGGCGAGCAGCATTGCTTCGTCACCGATCTTGAGTGCGCTGTCCTTGGTCGGGTCGACGAGATGCGGCCCCCGGATCGACCCGCCATAACCGCGTGTCAGCATGCCGGGGCGGGCGCCACTGTCTCGCAGGCGCTCAGCCAGCAGCAGTGTAAGCGGGGTCTTGCCGGTGCCGCCTGCGGTGAAGTTGCCGACACAGATGACCGGGATCGTCGATGTGTAGGGGCGCGCAAACTGGAGGCGGCGCGATGCGATATGACCGTAGACGCGTGCGAACGGACGCAGGAGGCGCGCCTTCCTCTGCGCGGTCTCGCCGTACCACCATGTCGGTTCCTTAAGAGGCACGGTAGTAACTTTTATGCTGGGCCGCCCGATCATCCGGCCCGGTGTCGTCGGTGGGGACCGTACCAGGCCCGGCTTCACGATCGGCCATTTGATTCCGGCGGCGTTCCTCCAGGAGTTGGTCAAGGGCGTCCGTTGTGACGGCGAGCGCGCCAGCCATGCGGCTCAGCGCTGTCTCTGCGCAGTTTGCAATTTCAGTGCGTGTCTCGTTGTCGCCCAGTAGAACGATCACAGCGTCCGACAGGCTGTCCGGGTCGTGCACCTCGACGATGCCGTCGCAATGGGCAAGTTCGCGGTGGGCGTCGGCAAAATTGTAATGTGAGGGGCCGGTGAGCACGGTCGTGCCAAGTTGAATGGCCTCAAGCGGGTTCTGGCCGCCGCGGTCGGTCAACGAGCCGCCGATAAACGCAATCGGTGCGAGCGAGTAGAACAAGCCGAGCTCGCCCAGGGTATCGGCAATGTAGACATCGACGTTCGTCATCGAAGGGCGAGCGGACGCATCGATCGCCAATGCGGCCTTATCCTCCAGTGTGACGCTGCGGCGGACGGCCCGAAAACCGTGCTCGTCGGCAAGACTTTGCAGTTCGCTGCCGCGCTCGGGATGGCGCGGGACCAGGATCAGGAGCACATCAGGAATTCGTTGTCGAATTTTTGCAAGAGCCTCGAAGACTGTTTTTTCTTCACCGGGGTGGGTGCTGGCGGCCAGCCACATCGGGCGATTGGCAAACCAGTTCTCGAGTTCCTGCAGCTTTGTTTTGTCGACGGGAAGTTTGGGCGCATCGACCTTCAGGTTGCCGGCGATGCGGACATCGCGCGCGCCAAGCTCCCGGAATCGTCTGGCGAGGCGCTCGTTTTGGGCGAGGATCAGGCGCAGCCTGCTGAAAAGCGGACGCGCCTGCCTGCGGTTGCGGCGCCAGCGTCGGAAGGAACGCTCCGACATCCGTGCGTTGA
Source organism: uncultured Hyphomicrobiaceae bacterium (assembly GCA_964632265.1). Classification (GTDB taxonomy): domain Bacteria; phylum Pseudomonadota; class Alphaproteobacteria; order Rhizobiales; family Hyphomicrobiaceae; genus CAJQQK01. Next base: position 1,837 of record CAZWCL010000342.1, read on the forward strand.
TCAAGACCATCGCAATGGCGCTGTCGTGGGCAAGGAGTATCGTGTTCGGCCAAATTTCCGATTCGGTCAGGCAAATCAGATCTGGCTGCCAATGGTCTAGGAAGCGGGAAACGAGCGCGGGCGCATCAAGCGGGGCGTACTGGTGGATACAGCGGTCGCCCAAACGCGCCGCTGCAAGTTTTGCCGATGTTACCGTGCCTGTGGTCAGCAGGAAATTGGTTTGTGGGCGGCGTGTTTTGAGCGTTTCGAGGAGCGGCAGGGTCGCATTGGTTTCTCCGACGCTTGCGGCATGAAGCCAGATCAGTTCGCCCTGAGGGCGCGGCAGCGAGGCGTGTCCGAGACGTTCGCGGCGTCGTGCGGGCTCTTCCTTGCCGCGCCTTTCGCGATATTTGAGGACCAGTGGCAGGGCAGGACTAAGCGCGCGGGTTGCGCCACGATAGGCACGCAGAGCGAGGCCGATGCCTTCAGGTGGGTCCGCGGCGGAGAGCGAAGCGGCCGGACGCACGTCCTGGGCGTCTGCGCCGACGGCCGAGTATGCCGCCTCGGTTATGGCGTTCAATGCGGTGTCGACGGACCGGCGCGCGGCTTCGCGGGCGTCATGATCGGCATCCGCGGGTACCAGGATCGGTTCCCCGGCAAGTGCGGCCACGCGCGAAAAGGGAAGGTTGAGCGTCATGCGGCTCCAGGTATCCAGGGCGTGGAAGCGCGACGTGGCGATTGCTACCGGTATAATCGGGCGACCCGATTTCTGGGCGAGCTTGATAATACCCTCGCCAGCGCGCCGAGCCGGACCGGGTGGCACGTCGGCGGTCATCGCAACCGTCGTGCCGGCCTCAAGCAGGCGCAGGGCTTCCCGGAAGGCGTGAACGCCGCCGCGGTCCTTTCGACGACCGGCAGCTCCGCCGCCACGCACGAGCGCCATATCGAACGTCTTCAAGGCCTCACCAATGATCTCGGCATCGCCATGGCGGGCGACCATGTTCGCTATCGGAATATCCCTTGGGGCGTAAACCGGCAGCATCATGAACTGGCCGTGCCACATGGCCAAAATCGCTGGATGCTGGTCACGTAGTTGTTGCTGGGCGCCCTCAAGGTCGGTCACCACTTTCGATGAGCCCGCCACAACCCGCATGAAGCGGGCGGCTATGCGGCCTGCCATGCGATGGCGGCCAAGTTTATCGAAGGTCGATCGGGCCATCTTAGGCGTCGCTCGTCACAGGTGGCCGGCACGACCGATGTGGATGAGGACGCAGGACTGCGTCGTCGCGCGGATAGGCGTTCAAAAAGGGCACGCTACCAGCTACGCTTTACTGAGGGCACGGTCAACGCGGCTTGATCAGCGTCACTATAGCGGATAGAGAGCCTTGGCAATTGAGAAACTTTGCGAATCAACTGTGTTTTGCGTCGCCAAAAACCGGCAAAGCGTGAAGGGAAGCGGGGTGGCGCACATTGCCAAGCCTTTGAAACACTGGTTTCGCCGGCACACGTCAGCGGGCCGTCGTCTGCTGACCGAGCAATCACCGGCATGGGTGCGCCGTTGGTTCGGCCCGCTTGGCAATTATGCCGATTTGCTGCTTGTTGATCACGGCGTATTCCGGCTGATATATCTCAACCAACACCGGTTAGGGAGCAAGGCTTGGCGGTCGGCGCAGCCATCGCCACTCGATATCGCGGGCTTCAAGCGCCGCGGCGTCAAGACGGTGGTCAACTTGCGTGGCGAACGCAAATGCGGTGCCTATTGGCTGGAGCGGGCTGCCTGTCAGCGCCACGGGATCACGCTTGAAAACTGTGTGCTGCGCTCGCGTGCCGCGCCGAGCGTGAGTGAACTGCTAGCTGTTCGGGATTTGTTATTGCGGATCGAATACCCCATCCTCATTCATTGCAAGTCTGGAGCAGACCGCGCCGGGCTGATGAGTGTGCTTTATATGCATCTCGTTGAGGGACAGTCGATCGAGGAAGCGGTTCTGCAACTCTCCTGGAAGTTCGGTCACTTCAAGCAAGCCGACACCGGCGTGCTGGATCATTTCTTCGCAGCTTACCTTGTCGAGAACGCCGGCGGTCCAATCGATTTCTACGAATGGGTCGAGACGCGTTACGATCCAAGAAACGTGCTCGCGACATTCCGTGCCAATGGCCTCGCGTCGCGGATTGTCAATGATATTTTGCGGCGCGAATAGCGCCGGGCGATCCGTTCATCAGGCGAGGGTCCAAAGCAGATCGCCAATTAGTCCGGCGCACAAGATCAGGCCGACATCGCGGTTGGACTTGAAGCGGCGTAGACAGTTGGCCGCGTCGTCCTGGTCCAGCGTCATGGTTTGCCATGCAAAGTGCGCCGCCGTCAGGGCGAGCGCCAGGTAGGTCAGTAGGCCGGCTCCGGCGAGATGGGCGGCAAAGGTCCAAAGGGCGAGCGTCAACGCGAAGAAGCCGGTCAGCCACTGGCTTGTCCGGTCTGCGAAGCGGAGCGCGGTCGACTTGAGGCCAAGCAGCGCGTCGTCCTCCTTGTCCTGATGGGCGTAGATCGTGTCATAGGCTACCGTCCAGGCGACGGCGCCGGCGTAGAAGACAAATGGT
>CAZWCL010000343.1:0-4403 GCA_964632265.1 uncultured Hyphomicrobiaceae bacterium
AGCCCGGCATTACTTACGGGGTGGTTGAGAGTGGGAGGCTGAACAACGACCCGCATCAGGCTCGTTAGGGCTGCTTCCTTCCGGACCTGACCCGGTTGGCGAGGGATACGTCCGCGCCAACCTCCCACGTTCTATATGACGGTTCAAGCGCTTCCCGGCAACCCCCCGCCGCACAGTCTGCTGATCGGCCTGCCGCTGGGCTGACGACCGGGCATGGCTGCTGGCAAAGGCACGTCGGCGAAAGGGCCGCAAAGTGGCGTCCTAAGCAGCGCGACGCTCATGGCGGCCTTCCTGGACCTCTTCGATGATCTTCGAGCAAAACGCATCGAGATCGTCGGGGTTGCGTGAGGTCACAAGGCCCTTGTCGACAACGACGGGGCTGTCCTGCCAGTTAGCGCCGGCATTGATTACATCGGTCTTGATCGAATGATAGGATGTCAGGTCGCGACCGTCGACGACGCCAGCCTCGATCAGCAGCCACGGTGCGTGGCAGATCGCGGCGAGAGGTTTGCCGGTTGAATAGAAGTCGCGCACGAAGGCGACCGCGTCGGCGTTTACGCGCAACAGGTCCGGGTTTATCTGGCCGCCCGGCAGGACGAGGGCGTCAAAGTCGTCGACACTGACATCTGCGATAGCGCGATTTGCGGTGATGATCTCACCCCAGTTGTCGACATCCCAGCTCTTGATCTCGCCGCGCTTGAGCGAAACTACGTCGACGGTGGCGCCGGCATCTTCAAGCTGGCGCTTGGGCTCAAACAGCTCCGACTTTTCAAAGCCGTTGGTCGCGAGGATCGCAATCCGCTTTTCCTGTAGCTTATTCATGGGTTCGCTCCGAATTTCGTGGCCTTTGCCGCCCCAATCAGCCCGGCTCGGGTTTGTTCCGCCGGGGATGCAAGGTTTGCGTGGGCGACGGGCGTGTGCTTTTGTCGCCGCCGACCGCAGGGGAGACACTCATGTTCCGACCGAATATCGCGGCCGTCGACATTCTCGACCGGCATAGCGACAAGCGCAGTGACGCGGCTTTCATCGCGCACCACCGAAATTCCGAAGGCGCCAAATTCATCGTGCTGGCCGGCGAGAAACCGGTCATCCGGTCCGGCGGTGAGGGCCACGAGGGGGCGGTGCGCTGGTTTACCAGGGCGGACATCGCATCGTTCGGATTTGCGGTCGAGGAGGCCTACTTTCTCGGCACCCACCCGAGCGATGGAGCGGCCCGGTTCGCGATCGCGGTAAGTGAGCATCTCGCCAACCAGGCACCCAATCCGGTCGAAACGATGCGGCCGGCTGTCGACCTCAGGTCGCTTGCGATGCAGGGAGCGCTAGCGAGCGAAGAGCTATCCATGATCGGGATGGCGAAGGCGCTATCGCACTGGCACGATAATGCGCGCCATTGCGGGCACTGCGGGGGCACGACCGAGATCAAGGACGGCGGCTGGCGGCGGTCGTGCTGGTCGTGCGGACGGCAACATTTTCCCCGGACCGACCCGGTGGTCATCATGCTGATCGTTGATCCGACAAGGGACCGATGCCTGCTCGGCCATGAAGCGCGGTTCGCGCCCAATATGTGGTCGACGCTGGCGGGCTTTATCGAGCATGGCGAGGATGTCGAGAATGCGGTGCGCCGCGAGACGTTCGAGGAAGCGGGTATCACGGTCGGAGAAGTACGATATCACTCGACGCAGCCGTGGCCGTTCCCGTACTCACTGATGATAGGGTGTCACGGCATCGCCGAGACGACCGAGATCAATATCGATCCGGAAGAGATCGTGGATGCGCGGTGGTTCTCGCGGTCCGAGATACTTCTAATGATCGACGAATCGCATCCGGAGGGGCTCTGGGTTCCTGGTATTCAGGCGATCGCACGGTCGCTGATTCAGTCGTTTGCCGATGGCGAGGTGAGCTGAGGTGGCTGTCACAATCTACGGGATCGCGAACTGCGATACGGTGAAGAAAGCCCGCAAATGGCTGGACGCACATGACATCGCGCATGGATTTCACGATTTCCGGGCGGATGGATTGGCGCGCGAGCAGGTCGAGACCTGGATCGGCGAGATCGGCTGGGAGACGCTGGTCAACCGACGCAGCTCGTCGTGGCGTGAACTCGATCAAGGGCTGAAGGATGAACTCGACAACGCCTCGGCGGTCGATCTCATAATGAACGCGCCAACCCTGATCAAGCGACCGCTGACGGACACCGGATCGGCGCGCTACGTTGGGTTCAGCGACAAGGCGTATGCGGAGATCTTCGCGTGATCAGGTGCAGACGCGGCGCCAGCGCATGCAGGCGCGGCGGAAGCCATCCTCGCAACGCCAGGCCAGGCGGCGGCAACGGCGCCACGGGCGGAACCGTGGGCGGCGACGATATCTGACCTCATCGGCCGATTGCTCCTCGGCGCGACGTGCTGCCAGGCGGCCGCGTTCGGCTCTCTCGCGTAATTGCTTCTCCGCTTCGGCGCGTTCACGGCGAAAGGCCGAGCTGCGTTCGACCGCCGTCGGGGGCGGCGGGACGACCAACTGGTTGGGCGTGAACGCACGCAACCGGGCCTGATCGCTTATCGAAGCCGGCGGGCGACGGCGAGCAGCCGGCACGGGTGGCGGCTGGGGACGGGGTGCGGTGACGGCGCGTCTGGTCGCCGGCTCGGCATTGTCCGCCGTGGAAGCGGGCTCGTTGTCAGCGTTCCTGCCAAGGCGAGGATCATCTTTTGGAAGCGGCTTGAGTTCGATTGGTGCATAAGGGTCCGGCGCGGACCTACCGGTCGCCGTTTGGCTGCTGCCGGTCTTCCCGGCCCGCTTCTTCTTCTCGGCCGGCTTCTTCGTGGCGGTGCCCTGACGGTCTTTGCGGTTAATAATGACGACTTCACCAGCGGCGGGGTCCCGGCGTTCCTTCGCCCTTATTTCGGGCGAGGCATTCTGAGCAACTGCGGCAGGGGCGGCCAGCCCCAAGCCGGGTGCGGAAACCGCGAGCGCGAGAGCACCGTTCCGCAACATACGGCCGGGACCGCTCGATAGGGCAGACTGAAGTGACATCCGTCTTCTCCGATGCCGGACATGTTCTGAAACTATATGTAACACGGAAAAGGCGGCGAAATTCGGGAATGATTTCAAATGCATCACTCTGTCGAGCCTTACTGATTAAGCTGGCGGCAGGCGCCCCCCCTCCCCCTGATATTGTATTGGGCAGGGTCGGGTCCCGCGGCCACGGCCGAACCATTGCGATGCGACGTCAGTTGGCGGTACTGCCAAGGGCACCAGCCGCGCCGCCCTCAGGTTGCCTGCCCATTGTGGAATCCTGGGCATTGCCGGCGCTGGAGCCGCGAATGTTGCGTTCGAGCTTTTCTTTGCCGGGCGGGTTCAAGGCACCGATGCCGGCTGCGATGAATTCGAGGTCGACCTTGCCAGCCTTTTCGAATTCGACTGTGAGGGGGAAGCGCTCGCCTTCCTTGATGGGGTCATTGAGACCGATAAACATCAAGTGCAGGCCACCGGGCTTAAAACGGACGACCTCCCCGGGGGGGACTTCGACGCCGCCGTCAATCTTGCGCATGCGCATGACACCGCCATCCATCTCCGTCTTGTGAAGCTCGACACGATCGGCGATCGGTGTCGTGGCCGAAAGGATGCGGTCGGCTGCGTTGCCGGCATTCAAGACCGCGAAATAGCCCGCCCCGGCCTTGGCGCCGCCTGGCGTCGCACGGGCCCACGGTGTCTCGATGACGAGGTCTCCGGCCCGGACATCCTGAGCCATAACGGCGCTGTTGCCGCCAGCCAATGCCGCGATCGCCAATGCAACGGTTGCAATTACACGTTTCATGCTGTCGTCGTCCTGTCCCAAATTTATGGTTTGACAAATCCTGGAAGGGATCAACCCCGCCAAGCGCCCGCGCTGCGGCGGGCGGATTCGACGGTGGCACGAAATAATGGCAGCGTGAACTCCTCTACCATTGCGGCTTTTGGCTCCTGCCACCGGAGCAACGACAATTCGCCACGATCAAACCCGAATCGAGGACGCATTTAGAAGTCGTTAGTCGAATCGGCGTGAAGTGACCCCAATCAAAGCCAGGCGCGATCCGAGCCCTCGCTCGATCCACGGCGAGCCTGACTGCATCTTGGGGGAGGGGTTTGTATATGTTGATGAGCGTTGCTGAAATTGCGCGTAATGCGGGTATGTATCCGGAGCTTGCAGGCTCACGCGTCCTCGTGACAGGCGTCCAGTCCTCGCGGGGTGTGGATCTCGTCCGCGCGTTCGGCGATCACGGTTGCCGGATGGTGTTGCAGATTCCGGAGATATCGCCGGAAATAGACGCCCTGCTCGGACATGTCGCGCAGACAGCACTCGATATCCATGTCCACCACGACGCTCTCGAAGATGCCCAAGCGGCTACCGTTTTTGCGCACAACGCCGC
>CAZWCL010000344.1:0-4384 GCA_964632265.1 uncultured Hyphomicrobiaceae bacterium
GACCGGACCCATTGGTGGCGACAGCGCCTCGGCTGCAGCCTTGAGCAGCGTCCCATACGCCTCCGCCGGATCGCTGATCCGGTAGGCCGCTTTGGAAGTCGCCTTCAGCATTCCAAGCTGATCCGGCACATCATGAACCGCCCCATGCGCCTGATCGAGGTCTGATGTCGCCGTCTGCCCGGTAAGATGCAACACCGGCGCCGAGCCAAAGCGCATCTCCACGAGCGCTCCCGGCGCATTGGCAGCTCCCGGTCCGGTCGATGTGATAAAGCAGCCCAGTCCGCGTCGTGCCCGCGCATAGCCGTCGGCCATGTGGCCGGCTCCCATTTCACCGCGCGCACCCACCATCCGCACCGTATTACGCCGCCCGATCCCGTCGACCATCGGAATGTTGTGTACTGACACAACCCCGAACACGACCTCGACTCCGGCCTGATGGATGAACTCGGCTACGAGATCGCCGACGTTGTACGATGTAGACATGAGAAGAGGCTCCTGCGGATGGACGGGCGTTTGTCCCCAATGACTTCTTCACCAAAGTATCACGCGCCAGCCCGCCGTCATCAAACGCGGGTGTGATAGATGCACGGCGCGCCTTCCTGATTTGCAAAACCAGGGCGTAATCTTCCGAGGACTGCTCCGACCTGTCGCCATGAATGGCAGAAGTGAAACCCTCAAATCAGCAATCACAACACTGAGTGCTCGCCATGACTTCGCACGACCTCCGCATAACACGCGACATTCCCTACGCTACGGGCCTCGTTGGTGACGGCACGCCGGAAGGTCCACATGCCCGCAATCTGTTGCTGGATGTTTATGAGCCTCCAGCCCGGGCCGTCTCCGGTCCCCGGCCAGCCCTCGTCCTCGCTTTCGGCGGCGCATTCCATCGCGGCTCCAAGGAAAACGATGTGTTCCCCGACACGCCCGGCACCAACACGGCAACTTCGGAATACTGTCGCATCTTCGCCGAGAGGGGCTACGTTACCGCCTCCGTCGATTACCGCCTGACGCAGGAGCGTCCGCCCCCGAGTGAGCGGCCGTGGATGACCGACCGCAATAACGTCTCACGCTCCCGGATGGACGTCGTTCGCGATAAGCTCGGCCTGCCGCCGGCCGACACACTGGAACTGATCAACGGCGTCGAGGCTGCCTACAACGATGTCGCCGACGCCTTCACCTGGCTGCGCAGCAACGCGGCCGACTACAACATCGACCCGGACCGCATGGCCTTGGGCGGTTATTCGGCCGGCGCCACGGCCGCCCTTTACGCGCGCTTCGCCGGTGATGTGCAATCCCGCGCGGTCGCGTGCCTGTCAGGCCGGATGGAAGCCGCCGACATCGCAAATTATCTGTCCGAGGCGACCGACACGCCAATCCTTCAGATTATCGCGGAAGACGACCTTGAGTACGTCGTAACACTCGGCAAGGTCATGGCCGGACATTGCACAAGGACCGGCCAGCCGCTCGAACAATGGCACATCCCGGGCGCAAACCATTTCTACTTGAAGACCGCGCAGGCGATTGGGCCCGACGGCGATCGAAAAGCGGTGGCCGACGTCGTCGCCGACTTCCTCGACGGCGCTTTGACCTGACTGCGTCCTGCAGCTTAACGGGACTTGCGCTCACGCAGCGACAGAATAAACGCTGCGAGTGCATCTGCCTCGTGCCACGTAACATTGTGGTCAGGCATCATTGTGGGACGCGAACGCAGCCATGCCACGATCCGCGCATGATCCTGGGCTCGCCGGTTAGCGATCGCCTGAAAACTCGGAACCCCCATCGGTCCCGACTTTTCGCCCTGACCTTCATTCATATGACAGGCCGCACAAAGGCGCTTCGCGAGGATTTGGCCCTGCGCAACCTGATCCGCATGACCGGACCTTGGAAGCGCCGCAGCGGCGCAGACCAAGGTCGCCGCTGCCAACCATCGCGCTCGCGCAAACCTATCAAAATCCATAAGCGAAGCCGTTCGATGTTGCTAATGCACAAGAGTCGCCCGCGCAGATAAGGTACGTCTCCGGCTCGATCAGATGACAACCTTCACTTCGCCGCAGTCACCATGATTTCGACAAGCAGGTCCGGCGCCATCAGCTCAGCCTGCACACACGCTCGCACCGGCGGGTTGTTCTCGTCGACCCAATCGTTCCAAGCGCTATTCATGGCAGCGAAATTCGCCGTATCCGTCAACCAGATCTGCGCCTGCAGCAGCTTTGATTTGTCGGTTCCGGCTGTGGCCAGATAGCTGTCGATCATATCGAGTATCTGCTTCGTCTGACCGGTGACGTCTGCCGAACGGTCCGAAGCGGTCAATCCTGCGAGATAGACGGTATCGCCGTGGACGACGCAACGGCTCATCCGCGGCCGGTCTCCGCTGGTAATGTCGTGTCGCTCGATTGCCATGGGCAAGTTCCTCCTGAATGAGTGCGGCCAACCAACACGTTCAAGGCTACACTGTCCTGAGAGCCGCCACCATCAAAGCGCCGATTGTTTGCACATGGGGCGCCGGACAAAGCGCGGTATGCACTTTCCGGGCGGCTAAAAGCGATGCCGCAGCCCGACCATTGCATGGTTCGCGCCGCCACCCACACCGTTAAACAGGGATCCACCAAACACCTCCGCGCCGCCCGAGCGGTGATGGTAGCGCAGAACGACTTCCCAATCCGGAACCTTCGGCAAGGCGAAAGTCACCTCCGGCGACAAGTAATGCAACAGCTTGGCACCGCGGCGCGCATTGTCGCGACGCAATTCGCGCTCTTCGATTTCAGTCGCATAATTGAGGCCGGTCGATATCGCCACCGTGGTCTTGAGCTCGCTGTTCCACGGAAAGGCGTGCCACCTGAAATAGACAGCCCCCCACAGCTCGGTCGCATGCATGTCTCCGAACCGCTGACCGACGCCTCCCTCGAGTTCCGCGCTCGCCCAGCGGCCAACAGTCAGAACCCGCCTGGAGAACGCGCCGGAAACGAGGAAGCTATCCTCAAATTCGTAATTCCAGGGCGCAACGTAATCCCCGGCGTCCGGCAGAAAATCGCTATTGAGGCTGAAGGAGTGCGACATGTCCGTCGCCGTAAACCGACCGATCGAAACATGCACAGCACAATCGCCGGAGCAGGAAGCGAAAGGGTTGTGCCAGCGAATGCCCGACGCAGCAACAGGTTGCCCCGCCGCCACCTCGTGTTGCGCGTATGCATCTTGCCAAAGACCGGCGTGCGCGATGATTGCCAGAACAAGCACGAACTCCGCGAACCGCCAAGAACGCAATGCGCGGCACAGCCTGCTATTTATGAGCGAAACACGGTACGACACTGATACTCGATCACAAATTCGCTGACCCAACACACGGAAGACAGCTCTCGTCGAAAATCGAAAATACAAACCCATAAACACAGGTGCATGGATCGAGAAACAGCTATAACGACTGGATGCGGCCTGTTTTATCCGCCAGCGTGGCAAATTGAATACGATTCCATCAACAATTCCATGCCTGCTTGCAATTTAAACTCGACAATCTGTCCTTGACCGATTCGGAGCCGGATAACGCCGCCGCGACACAACGACTCCGCATATCTTGCGGAGCCTCCTGACCTCTGCCGGCTACCGAATCCGAAAGTACCGAATACGAGCGATGGCCTGACGGCAAAGTTGCGGTATATTGTTGGAAACCCGATCAGATGACGCAGGCCCGACGCTCACCATGCCCCAGCTCCCCGACTTCACGACCATCGATTTCACCGACGTCGCGGACACAGCTCCGCCTATCGCCACCACCGCGTCCGAGCCCTGGACAACGCCCGAGGGCATCCCCGTCAAGCCGGTATACACATTGAATGACACGGCGCCGCTCGACTTCCTCGACACCTACCCGGGCCTTGCACCCTACATTCGCGGACCCTACCCGGCGATGTACGTCACACAAGCATGGACAATCCGCCAGTACGCTGGCTTCTCGACCGCAGAAGAGTCCAACGCGTTTTACCGGCGCAACATCGCCGCCGGCCAAAAAGGCCTCTCGGTCGCCTTCGACCTTGCCACGCACCGCGGCTATGACAGCGACCACCCCCGCGTCAAAGGCGATGTCGGCATGGCCGGCGTCGCTATCGATTCTATCTACGACATGCGTACGCTCTTCGACGACATCGACCTGTCCAAGATGTCTGTCTCGATGACCATGAACGGTGCCGTCCTGCCCGTTCTTGCGCTCTTCATCGTCGCCGGCGAAGAGCAAGGCGTAGCGCCGGAGAAACTTTCAGGTACGATCCAAAACGACATCCTGAAAGAGTTCATGGTTCGCAACACCTACATTTATCCGCCAGCCCCCTCGATGCGGATCATTTCGGACATCTTCGCCTACACCTCCGAGACCATGCCGCGCTTCAACTCGATC
>CAZWCL010000345.1:0-4382 GCA_964632265.1 uncultured Hyphomicrobiaceae bacterium
GGGCCTTCGCCGGGATGACGGGCGCGTCTCGGGGGGAGTTCTCAGTATCGGGCTTCACTTGGGCGGTTTGTTCAGGAACCTGCGAAAGGCGGACAGTGTTTCGGCGCTGACATGGTGTTCGATGCCTTCAGCGTCGGCGTCGGCGATGCGTGGGGCGACACCGAGCGAAATCAGAAACTCACGCACGGTTTCATGGCGTTCGCGGGCGTCGGCGGCGAGGCGGGCGCCTGTCTCGGTCAGAAAAATCGAACGGTAAGGCTCGCTGGTGACAAGGCCGTCGCGGACGAGGCGCTGTATCGTGCCGTTGACCGTCGCGTTGGTAACACCGAGGCGGCTCGCGAGATCCACCACCCTGGCTTCACCAGTCTCAGCAATCAGATCTGCGATCAGCTCGACGTAGTCTTCCGCGACCTCGGTTTGATGAGCCTGGCGGACACGCTGGAAGTTCGCCGCCTGGTCGGTGGCGGCGCGTTCGAAAGTTTCAGGTGCTTTCGTCTTGACGCTCATCGCTCAACTTTCGTCGACTGTGTTCCAGGGCCGGGTGCATTGCGGCTTTGGGCCGAGACGACTTGACGGCATAATTAGGTAAGCCTAACTTTATAAGGTGAGAAAAATCAAGTTTGGTTCGGTAAATGTTTCTCAATCGCAACATGACGTCGGTTTTCGCAATTCGTCCCTTTCCCGGCCGGACGTTTGATGTGTTGGCGCCACTTTTGGCCAGCCGCCGATGGCGGCGCGCAATGGCCGTGGCACCGGTATTGCTTGTGGCTCTGGCCATGCTTTGCGCTACGCCTTCGGGCGCTGAGGCGCGCAAGTTCAGGGTCGTGACCACGTTCACAGTCATTGCAGACATGATCGCCAATGTGGCTGGCGATGCGGCGGAGGTCGGTTCGATCACCAAGCCGGGTGCTGAGATCCATGACTATCAGCCAACGCCGCGCGATATCGTCAAAACGCAAGGGGCTGATCTCGTCGTCTGGCATGGCATGAACCTCGAGCGCTGGTTCGAGAAGTTCTTTGACAATTTGAGCGATGTGCCAAGCGTCGTGATTAGCGAGGGCATCGAGCCGCTGGGTATCGGCGAGGGGCCGTACAAGGGCAAGCCCAACCCGCATGCGTGGATGTCACCATCGAATGCGCGGATCTATATCAAGAATATCGAGAATGCGCTGGTGGCGGCGGACCCGGAAAACGCGGCGACCTATCGCGCCAACGCCAAGGCTTATCTTGAGAAAATCGAGGCGATCGACGGGCCATTGCGCCAGCGGCTGAGTGCAATCCCGGACGCGGAGCGATGGCTGGTGACCTCGGAAGGGGCGTTCAGCTATCTCGCCCGCGATTACGGGTTTCGTGAGCTTTATCTATGGCCGATCAATGCCGATGCCATCGGCACCCCGCAACAGGTTCGACGGGTGATCGATAAGATGCGGGCGAATGATATCAAGGTGATTTTTTCCGAGAGCACGGTTCCAGCCGGGCCGGCGCGGCAGGTCGCCAAGGAAACGGGGGCGACGTACGGCGGTGTGCTCTACGTTGATTCACTCAGCCGCGAAGGCGGGCCGGTGCCGACCTACCTGAAACTGCTTGAGACGACCGTCGAACGGATCGCGGAAGGGTTTGGCCGGTAATGCCCGCACTTGACGTGGCCAACGCGACCGGCGGTTCGGTACGCAAAGGTGCCGAAGGTGAGGATCTCCGTCTTGGCGGCGGGCTGGTGGTCGAGGATCTCTCGGTAACTTATCCCAACGGTCAAGTCGCGTTGCGCAATGCCTCGTTTGAGCTGGGCGCCGGCACGATTTGTGCGCTGGTCGGTGTCAACGGGAGCGGCAAGTCAACGCTGTTCAAGGCGATCATGGGGTTTGTCAGGCCAAGTGGCGGGCGTGTCCTGCTCGGCGGCTTGACGCCGGCGCATGCGATGCGGCGCAATCTTGTTGCCTACGTGCCGCAGGCGGAGGAGGTGGACTGGGATTTCCCGGTGTCGGTCGGCGATGTCGTGATGATGGGCCGCTACGGTTACATGGGCTTCCTGAGGATACCATCGGCGCGTGATCATGCAGCGGTTGGCGCAGCGCTCGAGCGGGTGGGGATGGCCGCGTTCAAAGGACGGCAGATCGGGGAGCTGTCGGGCGGGCAGAAAAAGCGGGTGTTTCTTGCCCGGGCATTGGCGCAAGAGAGCCCGATCATTCTGCTGGATGAACCGTTTACGGGGGTCGACGTCAAGACCGAGATGGCGATCATCGAACTGATGCAGGCGCTGCGCGATGATGGTCACATGTTGCTCGTTTCCACCCATAACCTCGGCAGTGTGCCTGATTTTTGCGACGAGGTGGTGCTGATCAAGCAGACGGTGCTGGCGGCGGGGCCGATCCGCGAGACTTTTACGCAACCGAACCTTGAAAAGACGTTCGGCGGTGTACTCAGGCACTTCCGGCTCGATGGCAGTCATCTGCATGACGATGATGATGCGCGGGGCGTGACGGTGCTGACGGATGATGAACGCCCGTTGGTTTTCTATGGCGTCCATGATGAAAACCACGGTCCGCTGAGCCGTCCGGATTCGACGCCCGACGCGGCGGAGGAGGGGGGCACGTCCGGAGCGGTCGAGGCGGATGGGCCACCGGCAGCGAGCGGAGATGACCGCCGTCGAGAGGGGGCGGGCGGCAATGATCGGTGAGCTGCTGGTTCCGTTCTCTTACGACTACATGTTCAAGGCGATGTGGGTCTCGGCGCTGGTCGGGGCGATGTGCGCGTTTCTGTCGGCGTATCTGATGCTGAAGGGTTGGTCGCTGATGGGCGATGCGATGGCACACTCAGTGGTGCCTGGCGTCGCGATCGCCTATGCGCTCAAGGTGCCGTATTCGATCGGGGCGTTTTTTACCGGTCTGCTGGCGGCGCTGGGAATGGCGTTCGTCCGGCACCAGACGCGGCTTCGCGATGATGCGGTGATCGGCATCGTCTTCACGACGTTTTTCGCGGCGGGCCTGTTGATGGTGTCGCTCAATCCGACCTCGGTGAATGTCCAGACGATTATCTTCGGTAATATCCTGGGCATCAGCGATAGGGACGCGTTGCAGGTGGTGGCCATCTCGGCCGTCTGCCTGACGGTGCTCGGCCTCAAGTGGAAAGACCTGATGGTGGTGTTCTTCGATGAGAACCATGCGCGGTCGGTCGGGCTTAATCCGGTGGCGCTGAAGGTGCTGTTCTTCATGTTGCTTTCGGCGGCGACAGTTGCGGCGCTGCAGACGGTGGGCGCGGTGCTGGTCATCGCAATGGTCGTGACGCCGGGGGCAACAGCGTACCTGCTGACCGACCGGTTCGACCGCCTGATCGTGCTCAGTATGGTGATTGGGGCGGTGACGAGCTTTGCCGGGGCCTATATCAGCTTCTTCGTCGATGGGGCGACCGGGGGTGTCATCGTTGTTCTGCAAACGCTGGTGTTTTTGGCTGCGTTCGCGTTTGCGCCGAGGCATGGCGTGTTCGCGATGCGGCGGCGGGCCGCCCAGGAACTGGATAGGACACCGTGACGTTGGGCGAGCTTATCATCGAGCCGCTGAGCTATGGCTTCATGCAGCGCGCAATGCTGGTGGCAGTGCTGGTCGGTGCGGTCTGTTCGGTGCTCTCGTGTTATCTCGTGCTCAAGGGCTGGTCGCTGATGGGGGATGCGGTCAGTCACGCGGTGCTACCCGGCATCGTCGTGGCCTATGTGATCGGCCTGCCGCTGGCGGCCGGTGCGTTCATCGCCGGCGTGTCGTGCGCCGTTATCACCGGATTTATACGCGCTAATAGCCGGGTGAAAGAGGACACGGCCATGGGTATCGTGTTCTCGGGCATGTTCGGCCTCGGGATCGTATTGTTCACGAAGATCGAGACTAATCAGCATCTGGACCACATCCTGTTCGGTAACCTGCTTGGCGTTACTGCGCGGGACATGATCGAGGCTGGCATTGTCGCGGGGGGGACGTTGATCGTCGTGGTGCTCAAGCGACGCGACCTGCTGCTTTATTGTTTCGATGCGCAGCACGCAAGGGCGATAGGCCTCCGCGTCGGGCTGTTGCATTACGGGTTGCTGACGCTGCTGTCTTTGACGATCGTGGCGTCGCTGAAGGCGGTTGGTATTATTCTGGTGGTTGCCATGCTGATTGCGCCGGGGGCGATTGGGCAACTCGTGACCAACCGGTTCGACAGGATGATGATGGTCGCGGTCGGCGTGGCGGTTTCATCGGCGGTCGCGGGGACACTGGTCAGTTTTCACATTGATGGCGCGACGGGGCCGGTGATCGTGCTGGTACAGGCGGGGTTCTTCGTGGTCGCGTTTGCTTATGCATCGCTCAGGAGGGTCCGCGCGGCGGCGCCGGCGGAATAAGTGTGGCTTGAGCGCCGCT
>CAZWCL010000346.1:0-4332 GCA_964632265.1 uncultured Hyphomicrobiaceae bacterium
CGACCTTGGTGGAATCGCTTTCGTGATTTCACTGGGGTCGATAGTCCCGCTCTGCACTATTGGAGTAGACCATTTTTGCCGGTTTAGCCGGCGACCGCCCGGTTACGAACGGTCCGCAACTAAACCGGAAATGATCTACGCCGAGTAGTACAGGTCGAACTCCACGGGGTGTGGCGTCATTTCGAACCGTTCCACTTCTTCCATCTTCAGTTCGATGTAGGCGTCGAGCATGTCGTCAGTGAACACGTCGCCAGCACGCAGGAACGCCTTGTCGTCGGACAAGCTTTCAAGCGCCTCTCGCAGCGAACCGCAAACC
Source organism: uncultured Hyphomicrobiaceae bacterium (assembly GCA_964632265.1). Lineage (GTDB taxonomy): Bacteria > Pseudomonadota > Alphaproteobacteria > Rhizobiales > Hyphomicrobiaceae > CAJQQK01. The sequence goes on from CAZWCL010000346.1 coordinate 317, forward strand.
GTTGGGATCTCGGCGAGTTCGGCCGGCGGCAGGTCATAGAGGTTCTTGTCCATCGGCTCGCCCGGATGGATCTTGTTCTGGATGCCGTCAAGGCCGGCCATCAGCAGGGCCGTGAAGGCGAGGTAAGGGTTCGCGGTCGGGTCCGGGAAGCGGACCTCGATGCGTTTGGCCTTCGGCGATGTCGTGTACGGAATGCGGCACGATGCCGAGCGGTTGCGCGCCGAGTAAGCGCGTAGCACGGGAGCTTCGTAACCCGGAACGAGACGCTTGTAGGAGTTCGTCGACGGGTTGGTGAAGGCGTTGAGCGCCTTGGCGTGCTTGAGGATGCCGCCGATGTAGAACAGGCAAGTCTCGGAGAGGTCGGCGTATTGGTTGCCAGCGAAGACCGGTTCGCCGCCTTTCCAAAGCGACTGGTGGACGTGCATGCCCGAGCCGTTGTCGCCGTAGACGGGCTTCGGCATGAAAGTGGCCGTCTTGCCGTAGGCCTGTGCCACGTTGTGGATGGCATACTTGTAGATCTGCTGGTGGTCGGCCATGCGCGTCAGTTCCTGGAACTTGACGCCGAGTTCGTGCTGCGCGGAGGCGACCTCGTGGTGGTGCTTCTCGACGGAGACGCCCATCTCGGCCATGACCGAGAGCATTTCGGAGCGGATGTCCTGGGCGCTGTCAACGGGCGGCACCGGAAAGTAGCCGCCCTTTGTGCGGGGACGGTGACCGAGGTTGCCCATCTCGAAGTCGGTGTTCGAGTTTGACGGAATCTCCGAAGAATCGAGTTTGAAGGCGGTGTGGTAGGGATCGGAGATGAACTTCACGTCGTCGAACAGGAAGAACTCGGCTTCAGGACCGAAGTAGGCCGTGTCAGCGACACCAAGGCTCTTCATGTAGGCTTCGGCTTTTTTCGTCATGCCGCGCGGGTCGCGCTCGTAGGGCTCGCCGGTCGATGGTTCCTTCACGTCACAGAAAACGGCGAGCGTGGTCTGGGCGAAGAATGGATCGATATGGGCGCTGTCGGGATCGACCGAGAGCAGCATGTCGGAGGCTTCGATACCTTTCCAACCGGCGATCGATGAGCCATCGAATGCGTAGCCCTCGGCGAGGAGCTCTTCGTCGACGCAGCCTGCGTCAGCGGTCACGTGCTGCATCTTGCCGCGCGTATCGGTAAAGCGGAAATCGACGAACTTGACGTCTTTTTCCTTGATGGTCTGGACGATGTCTGCCGGTGTGCTCATTGGCTCTCCCCTTGGCACCTGTGTGTTGGGTCTGGTGAGTAAAATTCGAAGACGTGGTCGATGCAAAATGACCGCGCTCCGATCGATTACCTCATGTGGCGGCGGTCCGGGGCCCGCCCGCCCGTGAGATCAGATTGCCTCCGAACCGGTTTCGCCGGTGCGGATGCGGATGGCTTCGTCGACGCTTGAGATGAAGATCTTGCCATCGCCGATTCGTCCAGTTTTCGCAGCGTTCTGGATGGCTTCGACAGCCTTGTCGAGCGAGGCATCGTCGATCACGACTTCAACCTTCACCTTGGGAAGGAAATCGACGACGTACTCCGCGCCGCGGTAGAGTTCGGTATGGCCTTTTTGCCGGCCAAAGCCCTTCGCTTCGATCACGGTAATGCCCTGAAGGCCAATTTCCTGCAGGGCTTCTTTGACCTCATCGAGTTTGAAGGGTTTTATGATGGCCTCGATCTTTTTCATGGTGTGTCTCCGTGCCGATGCGGGGGCCCGATCACGCCTGAAGTGGTCGGGTATCGGCGACGAGAGCGACTGCAGGCCTCGTGCCGATCGAGTGTTGGGTTTGTAACTTGTTGTTATCTATCGTTTTATTGTTAGGTGCCGACAATATAGGCAGTAAATGTCCAGCTTGCATGATTAAAAACGCGCCGATGTGATGAATTTTTAACCAGATGTCTGCGTGTCAAGGCATGAAACAAGCTTGGGAATGAATGTGAATCCGACCGATAAGGGTTGGAAATGACGAGGTGGGCTGATGGAAATTCAGGTCGAGCGGTTGGATCATTTGGTCCTTACGGTTGCAGATATCGATGCGACGGTCCGCTTCTACGAACGCGTCCTCGGTATGACGGCGATACGCTTCGGACAGGAGGCGGCGCGGGTCGCGCTCAGGTTCGGTGACCAGAAGATCAATTTGCATGAGGCGGGCCGGGAGTTCGAACCGAGGGCACTGAGGCCGACACCGGGTTCGGGCGATCTCTGCTTTATCGTGACTGACGTCAATTTGGCCGCTGATCATCTGGCGGCGTCGGGCGTTGAGATCATCGAGGGACCGGATGAACGAAGTGGTGCGCTCGGTCCGATCCGTTCAATCTATTTCCGCGATCCGGATCAGAACCTGATCGAGGTGTCGGAGTATCTTTGAATGTTGCCGGAACTGCCCAATGTCGATGGTCGCCAGACGCTGCTGACGACGGAACAGATGGCCGAGGCGGACCGCCTCGCCGCGGAAGCCGGCGTGCCGGGGCTCACGCTGATGGAGGCGGCGGGCCGGGCGGTGGCCGAGTGTGCAGCGGATTTGCTCGCTCGAAAGGGCGGCCGTGCGTCCTGCGTCGCCGTGCTTTGCGGGCCGGGCAATAATGGGGGCGATGGATTTGTCGCGGCGCGGCTGCTTTCAGATCAAGGGGTCGGCGTCGACGTCTACTTTGCCGGCGACGTCGATAAGCTCTCTGGCGATGCGGCGCATATGGCGGCGGCGTGGCAGACGCGGGGGCGGATCAGGCCGATCGAGGAGGCCGCCGACGCGCAACCCCGAGCGGACCTCATCATTGATGCGCTGTTTGGCGCGGGGCTTTCGCGTCCGCTCGACGGTGACATCGCCGACGTTTTCGACGCCATGGAATTGGGCGACGGGGCTGGTGGCAGGCCGGTGATCGCCGTCGATATTCCAAGCGGCGTCGATGGTAATACCGGCCAGCGTGTCGGGCGCCGGGCTGTGCGCGCCGATCGGACGGTAACGTTCTTTCGTTTGAAGCCCGGCCATGCGCTGCTTCCCGGCCGCGAACTCGCCGGCCGGATCGTGCTTGCCGATATTGGTATCGCGGACGCGGTTCTGTGGCCGGCGAGCGGTGAGACCGGTGCCGGCGCGGGGCTGACGCTGGCTCGTTCCGTATTCACTGCTAAGAGCCCGCTGCTCGAAGTTATCACCAGCCGGGATGCTGCGCGCGGCGGTGGCGATCATGGGGCGCACAAGTACAACCATGGCCATGCTGTGGTTGTCTCGGGGGCGCGGCACCGCACGGGGGCGGCGCGGCTGGCCGCGCGTGCGGCACTGCGTGTCGGTGCGGGGCTGGTGACCGTTGCGAGCCCTGAAGACGCCGTCGACGTAAACGCGGCGCATCTGACCGCGATCATGCTGGCGCCTTTCGATGGGGCCGAGGGCCTGGCGCAGATCCTCGACGATGAGCGCCTTAACGCGGTGGCCCTTGGCCCCGGACTAGGTATCGGTTCGCCAACGCGGGATCTCGTCGCGGCTGTGCTCGTCAGCGATCTGCCGCGGGAGCGGCGATCGGTCGTGCTCGATGCCGATGCGTTGACGTCGTTTGCGGCGGAGGCGGGCGCGGAGCCTGGTGCGGAGCCGGGCGCGGAGCCTGGCGCTTTGTTCGAGATGATCGGCGGCCGGCAGGTCGTGTTGACGCCGCACGAGGGGGAGTTCAAGCGCCTGTTTCCGGGGCTCGAGGGCTCAAAGGTTGCGCGGGCGCGGGCGGCGGCCGAGGTGAGCGGCGCGGTTGTCGTGCTCAAGGGGCCGGACACGGTCGTCGCGGCGCCGGATGGGTCGGCGGCGATTGCGGCCAACGGCCCGCCGTGGCTTGCGACGGCGGGCTCCGGTGACGTGCTGGCGGGGTTGATCACGGGGGAAATGGCGCGGGGACGGGATGGGTATGGCGCGGCGCGGGCGGCGGTTTGGCTGCACGGGGCGTCAGCGCAGGCGTTTGGGCCGGGGCTGATTGCGGAGGATTTGCCGGAGATGGTGCCGGAGGTTTTGGGGGCGTGATGGGGGAG
>CAZWCL010000347.1:0-4325 GCA_964632265.1 uncultured Hyphomicrobiaceae bacterium
ATCTACACGTACTGACACACTCTTTCCCTACACGACGCTCTTCCGATCCGCCCCGCGAGGATGAGCCAAGCGATCTTTCGGGCGCGCCGATCGTGCTTGCCGGATCCGTAACGGGACGCTCGCTGACGCTGGTGATCTCGATCATGTGCTTTTTTGCCTCTCTGACGGCTGGCGCCGTTTACATGATGAACCAGTCGGCAACTGTCTGGCTGCAGAACATGTCGAACGAGATCACGGTGCAGATCGAACCGAGGGAAGGCGTCGATACCGAAAAAACCGTGCGCGAGGTGACGGCCTTCCTGCGTCTCAGCCCGGGCATCCTGACGGTCAACGCGCTCGACAAGGCCGATACGGCGAAACTGCTCGAACCATGGCTGGGAAATACGGAAGCGCTTGCCGATCTGCCGGTGCCGCGGCTGATCGCAATCGAGATCGACGGCAACACCGTGCCCGACCTCAAGCGCCTGTCGACGACGCTGACCGAGCAATTCCCGAACGCGGTTCTCGATGATCACCGAAAATGGCGTCAGCAGATTACTTCGGTCACGCGGTCGTTCGCTCTCGGCGGGCTGGCCATCCTGGTGCTGGTCGGCGCCGCAACGGTTGCGATCATCATTTCGGCAACCGGCAGCGCGATGGCGGCCAACCGCGATATTGTCGAAGTGCTGAACTTCGTCGGCGCCACGGATCGCTTCATCGCGCATGAGTTTGAAAAGCACTTCCTGACACTCGGTATTCGGGCGGGATTTGTCGGCGCGGTTAGTGCGATGCTGGTATTTTGGTCGATGCCGATTCTGATGGAGCTGCTTGGCGGCGGCGCCTCAACGTTTGATGAACTGCAAAGGCTGGTCGGAGTCGGTGCACTGGACCCACTTGGTTATATTCTCGTCGGCGGGGTCGTGATCGTCATCGCCGGATTGTGTATGGTGACGTCGCGTTTTGGTGTCTACCGCATCCTGCATCACCAAAACTGATCAAATCGCCGGCGAACTATTTCTTGGAATGAATGGGCGCGAGATGATGTTCAAGCGGATATTCGCCGCGAGCGCAGGTGTTGCAGCTGCGGCCCTGATGTTCGGTTTCATGGTTTTCGCCAACGCCACTGCAACGCGCAATGACAGCGAGGCTTCGCAACCACGGATGCCGCGCGCGGAGGCCATTGTGGCGCTGACCGGCGGCGCCCAACGGATCGGGGCGGCGGGCGCGCTGCTCAAGGAGGGACATGCCGGGCGGCTGCTTATCACCGGCGTCAACAGGGTGGTCAGCCGGGACAAGCTTCGGCGGATGCTGAACGTGGACGAGAAAACCTTCGCATGCTGCGTCGACATCGATCATGCGGCGCAGAACACACGCGGTAATGCTATCGAAACCCGCAAGTGGGCGGACCGCCACAAGTTCCAAAGCCTGATTGTGGTCACCTCAAGCTATCACATGCCGCGCAGCATGACAGAACTCGGACGCATGCTGCCTGCAGTCGACCTCAAGGCTCATCCGGTCATGCCGCGGCGACCTAACGAAACTCCGTGGTGGCTCAACCGAGAAAACGTTCTGCTGCTGGGCTCCGAATATCTGAAGTATCTGCCATCGGCGGCGCAATACGCGGTTGGCCGCGTTCTGAGAACGCCGAAGCCGCGGCTCGAGCGACGGCGGCGTCATGAGCGCTACCAGCGCGCTATCGTGCAAAAGGCCGTTGCTGTTCAATGAACCTTTTGATGCTTCGCTCCGCCGGCTTCAAACTTGCCTTTTATGTTGCGACCGCCCTGTTTCTCGTGCTTGGCAGCCCGTTGCTGCTTGGCCCGCGCAGCTGGGCGATGGCCGCCCTCAAAGGACATGCTCACACGACGCTGTGGCTGATGCGGGTGATCGCCGGCACGCGCGTCGCCGTGCGCGGCCGTGAGAACCTGCCAGACGGCGCCTACCTGGTCGCGGCAAAGCATCAGTCGGCTTGGGACACGATCGGGCTGATCGTGCTCTTTCCGGACCCGGCGCTGATCATGAAAGCCGAGTTGCTGAATATACCGGTATATGGCTGGTTCTGCCGAAAATTCGGAATGATCCCAATTCGGCGAGAAACAGGGCCGAGCGCGCTCAGGACGATGCTTGCACAGGCGCGGGACCGGGCGAGGAACGGGCGGCAGGTGCTAGTGTTTCCGGAAGGCACGCGGCGCTTGCCCGGCGCGGCGCCGGCCTATAAGTCCGGCATCTTGTTATTGTACGATGCGCTGCAGCTACCCTGCGTGCCGCTCGCACTCAACTCAGGCCGGTTCTGGCCGCGTCGTGGAGCAATACAGCCCGGGACGATAGTGGTCGATATCGGTGAAGTTATCCCGGCGGGACTGCCGCGGCAAGAGTTTAGGGAAACGCTGATCGAGCGAATCGAGGTGCCGACGCAGCAGCTTGCAGAGCTCGAGACGGCGCAAAATGAGCAACGCGCCGGAGACGGCGGGCGGGCGGAAGCTGGGCGGAATATAAAACGAACATAATGCGAACATTTGCTTGACTCGGCATCTGCGTGGGCCTACATCTTAATGGTAATTTGAGAGAGTTGAGAGTATCGCCGTGCACGCTCATCCATTCGACATTTCGCCGATTTCGAAGCGCGTCTGGGAACAGAAGTATCGATATGTGCCGGGCGACGGGAGCACGGCGGAGGCATCGATCGAGGAATCCTGGGCCCGGGTGGCGGCGGCAGCAGCCGAGCGAGAGCAGGGCGCGACTGCACGGAGGCAGTGGCAGCGCACTTTCACCGAAGCGATGGCCGATTTCGCCTTCCTGCCGGCGGGCCGGATTCTGGGAGGGGCGGGGACGAGGCGCGACGTCACCTTATTCAACTGCTTCGTCATGGGTGTTATCGAGGACGACCTCTCGAACATCTTCGAGCACGTCCGCGAGGCGGCACTCACGATGCAGAAGGGCGGCGGCATTGGTCATGACTTTTCGTCGTTGCGCCCGAAGGGTGCACCGGTGGCGAGCATCGGATCGGATGCGTCGGGACCGGTCAGCTTCATGCACGTTTGGGACGCCATGTGCCGCACGATAATGTCGGCCGGGGCACGCCGCGGCGCGATGATGGGGACGCTACGCTGCGACCATCCCGACATTGAAACGTTCATCGAGGCCAAGTCGGACCCGGCCAGCCTCAGGAACTTCAATGTCTCCGTCCTGGTGCCGGATGCCTTCATCGACGCGGTAAAGGCCGACGATAACTGGGACCTGGTGTTCCAGGGCACGACCTATCGGACGGTGCGGGCGCGCGATCTGTGGCAACGGCTAACCAAGGCGACCTACGATTACGCGGAACCCGGCGTCATCTTTATCGATCGCATCAACGCGCAGAACAATCTCGCCTACTGCGAAACGATCTATGCGACCAACCCTTGCGGCGAGCAACCGCTGCCGCCCTACGGTGCGTGTCTGCTCGGCTCGATCAACCTCGCGCGTTTGGTCAGCGCACCCTTCTCGCCGGCCGCCTGTATCGATGCGGGGCGGCTGGAGGAACATGTGCGCACGGCCGTGCGCTTTCTCGACAATGTCATCGATGTGTCGTCCTATCCGCTCGCTGCGCAGGAAACAGAGGCCAAAAATAAGCGGCGCATCGGCCTCGGCGTCACGGGGCTGGCAGATGCGTTGATTTTCGCGGGACTGCACTACGATAGCGAGGCCGGGCGTCAACAAGCGGCTGCGTGGATGCGAACGATCCAGGAGGCTGCTTATCAGGCGAGTGCTGAACTTGGCGCCGAGCGGGGTGCGTTCGCGCTTTTTGATGCGGCCGCTTTCGCTGCGAGCCCCAATGTTCAGCGTCTGAGCCCGGCCGTGCGAGCGGCAATTTCCACACACGGCATTCGCAACGGCTGTCTCACCTCTATTGCCCCAACAGGTACGATCTCGCTGGTGGCGGGCAATGTCTCGAGCGGCATCGAGCCGGTGTTCGCCATCGACTACGAACGGCGGGTGCGGCAGCGTGATGATACTCATGTGAGCGAACGAGTGACGGACTATGCCGTGGCGCTGCATCGGCGGATGCACGGAGATAGGGCGCTGCCCGATACGGTGGTGACCGCGGAGAAGCTCGATGTCAGCGCGCATCTCAAGATGCAGGCGGCGGTGCAGGATCATGTCGACAGTTCGATTTCCAAGACGATCAACTGTCCGGTCGAAATGCCGTTCGGGGCGTTCCAGGACGTTTACCTCGAGGCCTATGAATTGGGGCTCAAGGGGTGCACGACATACCGGCCAAACGCGGTGACAGGGGCCGTGCTTTCGGGTCTTGGCGAAACAGCGCAGCAGCCTTTCGAGGCGGCACCAGGCAGTGATCGGTTTGCCAT
>CAZWCL010000348.1:0-4315 GCA_964632265.1 uncultured Hyphomicrobiaceae bacterium
GCGGCCTTCACCTGGCTGACGCGGAACCTTCGCGATGCGGTCTCGGTGCCGGTCGTCGGGCTCGACTCCGTTGACGAAGACGAGCCGCCACCGAACAGGCTGCCAATCGAATTGGCGAGCAGCATACCGCCTGCGACCCCTGCCGCCGTCGACATCGCCTGCTGCATGAAACCACTGCGCCGACCGCCGCCAGCGTCCCGCTTTTCCCCGCCCTGAGCCGGCCCCGCACCGCGGCCGCTTGCCGGCACGCTTGGTGACGCGCGCCGCTCGACCTCCTCTCGATCATTGATGACCGGCGGAATATTGGTCTTGTCACCGCTTCGGTTCACCGGTGCACCCCAGACATTGGCCGGCGAACTCCGGCCGCTGGCGCCTGACTGGTCACCGCCTGCCTCCCACGGTGCCGGCTGGCCCGACGGCACACGTTTTCCAGCGCCCGAAAATCCGGCACTCGCATTTTGCGTAATCTGGGCCTCGAGTTCTTCGATCCGCTGACCAGCCTCCTGAAGCGCCACTTCCTGAGCCAGCACCGACTGCACGAGCAGGTATGGTGAATCGGCGTTTTCCCGCATCGATTGATGGATGAACGCCTCCGCATCCTGGTCCTTGTCGACGCGGTCGACTGAGCGCATGCGCTCGAACAATTCGGCAATCAACTGACGGTCATTCTGGTTCATCGCGGTCATCCTTGGCCAACGAGCAATGCTGGACGTGATGTGGGCGGCAATTGCCGCCATTCAAGGCTTGCGACGACGGGACCGATGCCGGCGGCCCCTGCGCCTCAGTTCACCCGATAGCGATCGATCATATCCGCGTCGAGTTCCAGCCCGAAACCCGCACCGCCGCTCAATGCCATGCGGCCGTCGACGGCCGTCGGCCGATTCACCCACATCGTCTGCCAGACCGGATCCCGCTCCGGATGCGCAAAACATTCGATATAGGTGCCATGCGGTATCGCCGACATCAGGTGCTGAGCGATCTGGCTTTCCTCGTGATGCGCCATCTTGATCCCGGACGCCCAAGCCAGAGCCGCCGACCGGCGCCAGTCTGTAACCCCGCCTGCTTCCGAAACGTCAATATTGACGTAAGAGACCGCGTCCTCGTCGATCAGGCGGCGGACACCATGGCTGGTGATTTCGCACTGACCCGCATTGACTGGAAACCTTGTGGCCCGCGCGACGCGCGCCATTTGTGCAGCATCGTCGTACCAATGGCACGGCTCCTCGAACCACGCGATGTCCAAGTCGTCGATGAGGCGCGCGAACCGGATCGCCTCATCGCCGGTCCAGCCGCGATTGGCATCGACCGCCAGCACGAACCCGGCCGGACGTGCCTTATCGGCAGCCCGGACTCGCTCCGCATCGGCTTCCGGTGTGAGCCCGCCAACCTTGAATTTGCAGCCCGCCATACCGGCCTCGGCATACATCTCGATCTCATCCCCAATATCGCCGAGCGTCTTGCCCTCCATATAGTAGCCACCAATCGAGATGATCGGATTATCGTCCCGGTACCCGCCAAGCAACCGGTTGACCGGTTGTCCCAGCGCCTTACCGACCACGTCCCAGATCGCGCAGTCGACACAGGCAATCGCCTCCAGCAGCGTCTTGCGGTCGCCGTTCGCGATCGTGAAGCGATTGAGCACCTCCCAAACACGTTCGACCGCAAAAATGTCCATCCCCTTGATGGCTGGCGCCAGGACATCACGGATCAGGCGGCATATCTCGAGACCATGCTCGCGGTTGTCACCGTTGTAGACTTCACTGACCGCCCCTTCCTCGGTCCGCAACCGCGTCACCACGGTCGAGCGCTTCAAAACGTTGTAGGTGGACCCGCCAAAGTTGCGCGCGAGCGGAATATCGATCGCGATCGCCTCTATCGAGTGGATACGCACAACTGACCTCCTGACCTGGCTGATCCGGCAGCACTCTGCCGTTGACCGGCGCAAAACCCCTATGGACACGTCTCCGCACGACAAAGTACCAACAACCGACACCCTGGCGAAACGCAATAGGTCAGAAATCCGATAGGCGGTGCCCGTGGCCGACAATGTTCGCCTTTACCCATGGTTCCAGTTCTGCCGCAACTTGCTGTTCTGGCAAGCCATCTGGTTTCTCTATTTCCAAAAAGAACTGTCCGCCGCCGAAGCCATCCTGCTCGCCGCCATCTACGACATCGCCACCACCGCCGTCGAAATCCCGTCCGGTTATCTGTCCGACCGGATTGGGCGCCGCCCGACCTTGATTATCGCGACTGTGGTTTATTTCGCAGCCGCCCTGCTGCTCGCCTTCGGCGAGACATTCGTAGTGTTCGCAATTGCCCAGTTGCTGCTTGGTACGGCAATGGCCTGCGTCTCCGGCACGGACACCTCTCTGCTCTATGAAACCCTGAAATCCGAGGGACGCGAACAGGCCATCGACGTCCAGGAGCAACGCTCATGGCGCTTTAGCTTCGCCGGCCTCGCCCTGTCAGCCGCCTCCGGCGGCCTCATTGCCAGCATTGCACCGATGTACGCCTTCCTGGCCAGCGCCGGCGCGGCCGCAGCCGCCTTATGGATCGCCACGCGTTTCACCGAGCCCGCCCATATCGCGCCCCCCGCCCATGTTCACGTTGCCCCGGCCACGGACCCCCGACGCCATCTCGCCGCCCTCAGATCCACCCTCAAAAACCCGACGCTCGCCTGGATCTTCGTCCTCTACGTGGCGATGTACACGTTCAGCCACGTCCCCTTCGTTTTCGGCCAGCCTTTCATACTCGAGGCCCTGAAGACCGCCGGCACGACAAGCGATGCAAGCCTAATCAGCGGCTTCGTCGTCTCGCTCATGATGCTGATTTCGGTTGCTACGAGTTGGCTCGCCGCGCCACTGCGGCGGCGGCTCGGCGTCGGTGCCGTCTTCCTCATGGCGTTCGGTATGCAGATAACCCTGATCGCCCTTCTGGCCTCGACCAACCACCCGATCGCCATAGCACTGCTGCTCCTGCGTATGGTGCCCGACTCGCATGCCCGCCCCTTCATCCTGGCCCACCTCCATCCGCTTCTCGAAAGCAGCCACCGCGCGACTTATCTCTCGTTACAAAGCCTGTGCGCCCGGCTTCTCTTCGCTACGACGCTGTTCCTGAGTTCCAGCGGAGCCGCCAGCGACGCCGGCCTCGCCTACGAGGATATGCGCCTGATCCTGATCGCTTATGCGACAACCGGTTTTTGTACTTGGCTTGCACTGCTGTGGGGCCTCAACCGAGCAGACCTCCCACCCGCCGCGACCCGGGCGCCAGTCTCGGATCGAACATGACGCCCGCGAGGCCCCAAACGCAACGCCCCGAATACAACAAGACGTTGTGCATAACCCGGCCCCACCCCGGCGCGGGCTTGACAATCCGCCCGCCTCGTCTTCATCTAAAGGCGCTCAGGTGCCGGGTGGTCGTGTGTACCGACCCGTCCGGTCAAAAGGGAACGCGGTGCGTCAGATACATGTCTGTCTGGCAATTCCGTGACTGCCCCCGCAACTGTGAGCGGCGAGTGTCCTTTGCGATGCGCCACTGACGACGCACATCGTCGGGAAGGTGCAAAGGACGCGATCGAGCCGCAAGTCAGGAAACCTGCCTGAGCGTGGTCGCTCTTTCACAGCACGGGTGGTGCGTGAATGCGAAACGTAGCAGCGGCCGACGAACGCAACCTGGACTGCAACGGACCGCGCTACATCAATCTCTGAAACGGCTGGCATCGTTCGATAGCAGCGTGTGAGTACGCTTCACACGACGCAAGCACGCCAATCAGCCTCATCCGCTTCACGTGTAAAGTATCGCATCCGCGGCGTCCTCCGGCACCAGGGGGTATCCGCTGCCAATGACTGTTCTTTTTGAATACGAAAGCACCGCGCCACGTTTCATCTTCGCCAAAGCCGCCAGCTTCGCCGTTGCAGCCGCCGCGCTGGCCGTCGCCGGCCCGGCACTGTCCCAGGAAGTGCTCGAAGATATCGTCATCTCGGCCAACCGCACACCGTCCGAAATCAACAAGGTCGGCTCCACCGTCGAGGTGATCGACCGCGAAGACCTCGAGAAACAAAAGCAAACGTACCTCAAGGATTATCTTGAGCGCCTGCCCGGCGTCACGTTCGCCCAGAACGGCCCGCCGGGTTCGACCGGCTCCTTTCAGATCCGCGGTGCGCTCGGCCAATACGTCAAGATCTTGATCGATGGCATGGACGTCTCGGATCTTGCAGCGCCCCAGGCCGTTGCCAGTTTCGAACACCTCCTTGTCGGCGACGTCGAACGGAGCGAGGTCGTCGATTTGCTCGCCGACGCCGATGGCGTGGATCGG
>CAZWCL010000349.1:0-4265 GCA_964632265.1 uncultured Hyphomicrobiaceae bacterium
CCCCGTTCGACCTTTGGGATGTCGATATCCGCCGGGCCCAACCCTTCCAGCGCAACCGGCGTTACCTCAAGGATCGCGTCAGCGAGACCCTTGGCCTGCTTTACGCTGATCACTGGCCTTACCGGCAACCCGAGACCGCCCGCCGCGTCCGCCGTTCCCCCGTCCACGAACAACTCGAGCAGGCAGGTGCGGTATTCGGTGAAACCGCCGGCTGGGAGCGCGCCAACTGGTTTGCCTTCGAAGGCCAGACACGCGCCTATGAGTATTCGTGGCGGCGCCAGACATTCTTCGAAAATATCGCGGCCGAACATCACGCCCTCCGCACCAACGTCGGCCTCTACGATATGTCCTCGTTCGGAAAGATCCGCGTCGAGGGCCGTGACGCCTGCCGCCTCCTGAACTACGTGTGCGCAAATCAGGTCGACATAGAGCCCGGCCGCCTCGTCTACACGCAAATGCTCAACCAGAACGGCGGCATCGAATGCGATCTAACCGTCACCCGTTTGAGCACCACCGCATATCTCCTCGTTGTCCCCGCCGCCACCCTGCGCCGCGACCTCGCATGGCTTAACCGGCATATCACTGACGAAATGTTCGTCACAATCACCGACATGACCGCCGCCGAAGCTGTGTTCTCAGTCATGGGCCCCAACGCCCGCGAGCTGATGCACCGCGTGACGCCGGATGACATGTCAAACGAAGCCCAACCCTTCGCCACAGTAAGGGAAATCGAAATAGGCTACGGTCTCGCGCGCGCCCACCGCGTCAGTTACGTCGGTGAACTCGGCTGGGAACTCTACATCTCGACCGATCAGGCCGCCCATGTATTCGAGACGCTTGTCGAAGCAGGCGCCGACGTCGACCTGAAGCTCTGCGGGCTACACGCCATGGACACTTGCCGCATCGAAAAAGCATTCCGCCATTTTGGCCATGACATCACGGATGAAGACCACGTCCTGGAAGCCGGACTGGGCTTCGCGGTAAAAAGCGACAAAGGCGAATTCATCGGGCGCGAGGCCGTCCTGCGCAAACGTGAGCGCGGCCTGGAAAAACGGATGCTGCAGTTCCAGCTTAGCGATAGCGAGCCGCTGCTCTACCACAACGAACCGATTCTGCGCGACGGCGAAGTGGTCGGCTATCTGACATCCGGCGGCTTTGGCCATCATCTGGGAAGCGCCGTCGGGCTTGGTTACGTGCCGTGTACCGGCGAGACATCGCAAGCTTTGCTCGCCTCGACATTCGCGATCGACGTCGCCGGAGCACGCATTCCCGCCACCGCCTCACTGAAACCACTTTACGACCCATCCGGCGCCCGCATGAAAACCTGACGCACCCAATTGAGGTTGCCATCGGCGCGACCGTTTCCAACTGAGCTAGAACAAGAAAAGGGGCCGGCTGCATCAGATGCCGGCCCCTCTTGAAACTTTAAGCCTCAAATCATCAGCTACCTACTGCTGCGAACGCAGTCTCGGATCGAGCGCATCGCGCAGCGCATCACCGAACAGGTTAAAGCCGAACACAGCAAGCGTAATCGCCACCCCCGGCCAAATAGCAATCCAAGGCTCCGAACGGATATATTCCTGAGCATTCTTGAGCATCAAGCCCCACGCCGGCGTCGGCTCTTGCACGCCAAGTCCGAGGAACGACAGCGATGCCTCAAGCAGGATAGCTTGACCGACGAACGCCGTCAGCATGATCAGATACGGCGCCATCACGTTAGGCACCATGTGCCGGAGTATGATCCGAGTGTTGGAAAACCCGTTCGCCCTCGCAGCGTCAATATACGGAATCTCCCGGATCGCCAGCGCACTCGAGCGCACCACGCGCGCACATCTCGGGATGAACGGGATTGTGATCGCGATGATGACGTTTTGGATCGAAGACCCGAAGATCGCAACGATCGAAAGCGCCATGATGATCAAGGGGAACGCCATGAAGACGTCCATGACTCTCTGAAAGAGCAGATCGACCCTGCCGCCGAAGAAGGCGCTGCCAACCCCAAGCACCAGCCCGACAGTCGCGCCGATCAATGCGCAGCTGAACCCGACGAACAACGCAGTCCGCGCGCCGTAGATAATCCGGGTCAGGACATCCCGGCCAAAATCATCGGTTCCAAGAAAAAATGTGCCTGTTTCAGAGGCCGTACCGGGCACGGCCAGCATGTGTTCATAAGAACTGGCCTCTGGATCAAACGGCGACAGCCATGGTGCAAACAGCGCAAGCGCTATGAACAACAGGACGACCAACCCGCCTGCGAAACCAAGTGGCTGGCCCCGCGCAAACTTGCCAAGCTGACTCCACAGTCCGGGCCGCTCACGCGTCGGTTGCACGAGTTCATCCAGTTCGCCGTGCTTGGCCTCGGTTCGAACTTCTGAGGTGGTTACCACGATTAAGCGCTCCCCGAATTAGCTGTACCGAATACGCGGGTCGAGCCACGCGTACAGGATGTCGACGACAAAGTTGGTAAAAACGAACACGAGAACGATGATCATCACGATCGCCTGGGTCATCGTGTAATCCTTGCCCGTCACCGAGTGGACCAACAACTGACCGAGACCGTTCAGATTGAAAACCTGCTCTGTCACGACCAATCCACCCATCAGGAACGCGAACTCGATACCGATGACGGTCACGACCGGCAGCAGCGCGTTCTTGAGCGCATGCCGGTTGATGATGACCTTCTCGAAGAGCCCTTTGGCCCGGGCCGTTCGCACATAGTCTTCACGCAGCACCTCCAGCATGGAAGAGCGCGTCATACGTACCGCAACAGCCGAGTATCTATAGCCCGTGGCCAAAGCCGGCCAGATAAGCTGGCTAATGTTGTGATACGGGTCCTCCCAGATCGGTTTATAGGTTAGTGGTGGAGACCATCTTATACCCCATAACCAATCCGAAACATTGAGTAGGGCAAGCAATATCAAAATGCCGAGCCAGAACGACGGCATCGCGATGCCCGCGATCGATATGGTGCGCACCACGTAATCGATCCAGCTGTTTTGATAGACTGCGGATAGCGTGCCAAGCGGTATCGCAATGATGGTCGACACGAGCGTCGCCATGATAGCGATCTGCAACGACAACTGGAAGCGAAGGCCGATTTCGTGCGTCACCGGTTTCCCGGTATCCATCGATTTACCGTAGTCGAAAGTGAAGATGCCGACGACGAACTTGCCGAACTGCTCGTAGAGTGGCCGGTCAATTCCGAGGTTCTTCTGGCAGATCGCAACCTGCTTCGGATCGTAGAAGCCACCGTCCCCACCTAACTTCAGTTCGCAAACGTCGCCAGGAACGACGCGCAAAATAAAGAAGATGATGAACGCAGCGCCAAGAATAGTCGGGATCATCATGAATAGGCGCTTGATTACGTATTGCAGCATTGCCCCGTAGTCTCCGTGCGGATTTCGCCTTGAGCGTTTCCAGTCGCGTTCCGAGTTGCGAACGTCGTCAGCTTGTGGCCTCTCCGGTCAGCACGCTACGATGATGTCATCCGCCGATGGACTACATCATCATATGATCGGCAACTTGACGGGACGAGCTACCAAGCCAGGACGCGGCAAAAGTCGCACGCACTGCTCCACACACACGTTTGACCGGTGTGCTGCAAGGCATCTTCAGACACAGTGCAGGTTGAAATCGGCGCACTGAACCTGTCGTCGTCCACAAGTCAGCCGGCGCGCCAGAACAGTTCGCGCGACCTCGTTGTCGTTCACTCCCACCAGGACGAGGCAAGGCGATTAACTCACCATTTCTCACACACCGCCCCAAGTTTCTACGCACGGACAATGCGCGAAAGCGACATGTCGCGCAAGAACTTATTATCCAGAAATACTCTGGTAGTGATAATGCTTCGATGAAGAGCCGACCGTGCTACGCGACTATGCGAAACAACCCAAGTTCCCCCAGTGTATTCCATCAACAAAGGACAGCACCATGACTTTGCCGCAAGGAAAATCAACGGAACGCACTCAGTATCCCAAAGTAAATATCGCCGCGCAGCAAGCATGAAACCCTTAGCCATGCGTTGGCGCCGGCCTAGCAGGCTGTTGAAGAACTCAGTGCGGTCGCGATGTGGCGAAATTGGCCGCTCACAAGGCGCGTCCATCGCATATGTGGTGGATCCCACATCAAGGCGGCGCAACGAAGCTGAGCGGTCAATTTCGCCGCATCCCTATGGGACGCCACGCTTTTTCGCCCCGGATGCGTCAGCTGGCTTGTCCGATGAGTCCACATCGGACTGCACCAGCTTCCTGCCCGGATGCGAAAAA
>CAZWCL010000350.1:0-4263 GCA_964632265.1 uncultured Hyphomicrobiaceae bacterium
TATGCTACGGCGCCCACCGAGGTCCTCCGGGGAGACTGGAGTGCACACGTCGGCACTCACGGTTTTGTGTTGCCTCGCGCCCAAACCGCAAGACCGCGAAGATGGACGAAATGCAAATCCGCGGGCTCGCCATGATGCTCGTCATCGCGCTGGTCGTGCTGCTGCTGGCGCTGCGCCGGCAAACGCGGGGCATCTGGCTTTTTGCACTGGCTCTGATTGCCGTTGGCCTCGGCTATCTCGCAACGACCCCGGCACCGAAAGAGTTCGCCACTGCGATTTTTGGCCAGGCCGACACCAGCCGCCTGCCGGCTGGCACCGCGAAACCTGCACAATGATGCAGGTTCCGCATTTCAGGACAATGGCTGCTTAAGCGCGCCATCAGTTCACATTGGCTCGGTCCAGCTTTCCGAGAAAGCAAGTGACGAGGTCGAGAACGGACGGCCGTCGCGTTCGCGCTCCCAGGCCTGGCCGGCCGCGTCGTGACCGTTGATCGAAAACGTCGCCTTGCGCGCCGGCACGAAGACAGTCGCAAGGCCATACGGACGGCCTGCCGGCGTGCCGGGCTGGGTGTGCAAAAGCATTGGCTCGCGCATATCCGACCAGGCACAAGCGATCTCGTCACTGCCGGAACGTATGATCTCGCGGTAGGAGGTAAGTGGATTGCCGCGCTTTTCAAAGGTCGCAGCCTTCGCAGCAATACTCTCATCCTTCAGTTCCGGTGAAAGCATCCCCTGGATTGTCCGCTGCAACCAACGCGTCATCGCTTCGTTATCGGTCCAGATGCGCCATTCACCGTCCGTCAACTCGCTCTTGGCGAATAGCACATGTCCGGGACCCTCCGGACAAAACGTCATTCGCCAGAAACTCACGGACGTTGAATAGTTGTCGTCATCCTTTTCCGAGAGCCGCACGAACGGGTTTTCCCCGGTCATGAGAATTTTGTTCGGATCGACGATTGAGGTAGGGATATCCGTCATGACGCTACTCCTTGAGCGGGCCCGGGCGCCAATATGCCGCCCTGCGGTCTACTGTGCCTTCAGCGGCGCGTCGGTCAACTCCTGAAGTTTTTCAAACGTCACGCCTTCAGCCATATCCTCGACGATAAAGACACCATCCGCAACGGCGAGTACGGCAAGGTCGGTGTAGACCCGCGTGCACGCTCCGCGTGCCGTCGCCGGGTAGGTAATTTCGCGTACCAGCTTCGGCGTGCCGTCTTTCGTGGTGTGGGTCATGAGCACGAAGATCTGTTTGGCACCGACGCCGAGATCCATCGCGCCGCCAACGGCTGGAATAGCCCCGGGTTCACCCGTCGACCAGTTGGCGACATCACCATTTGCTGCGACCTGGTAACCGCCGAGCACGCACACGTCGAGATGGCCGCCACGGATCATCGCAAACGAATCAGCGTGATGGAAAAAGGCACCACCCGGCAACATTACGATCGGCTTTTTGCCGGCGTTGACCAGTTCGAGATCGCGCTCATTGTCCGACGCGACCCCACCCATGCCAAGCAGGCCGTTCTCCGACTGCAGGATGATCTCCTTGTCATCGGGAATATGGTTCGCGACCGCTTCCGGCCGACCGATACCGAGGTTCACGTAGGCCCCATCGGGGATGTCGCGGGCGATGAGGGCTGCAATCTGATTATTGTTCCAGGGTGTCATCGTGGCGTCCTCTTTTCTCCAGCCGTCAGCAATTTCTCTTCGTCGACGGGATCAGGCACGAGCACTGCCCGGTCGACGTAAATGCCGGGCGTTATGATGACCTCCGGGTCGAGCTGCCCAAGCTCGACATACTCACGCACCTGTACAATCGACATTTGCGCCGCGGTGCACATGATCGGCCCGAAATTGCGTGCCGACTTGTTATAGATGAGATTGCCCCAGCGGTCCGCAGTCTTGGCTTTGACCAACGCGACGTCAGCCTTGATGGCATACTCCAGAACGCAGCGCTGACCATCGATTTCCCGCACTTCCTTGCCTTCTTCGAGCGGCGTGCCGGCCGACGTCGGCGTGAAGAACGCAGGGATACCGGCGCCGCCGGCCCGGATACGTTCGGCGAGCGTGCCTTGCGGCACCACTTCGAGCCCGATTTTGCCGGCGCGATATATCTCGGTAAAAACCTGGCTCTGCGCTGAGCGCGGGAAGGAGCAGACGATTTTATCGACGCGGCCGGCTTCCATCAGCGCGGCCATGCCGATATGTCCGTTCCCGGCATTGTTCGAAACCAGAGTGAGGTGCTTGGCCCCCTGGTCCAAGAGGGCATGCAACAGGTCGATCGGGCTGCCTGCGCCGCCAAAGCCGCTGACCAGGATCGTCGCACCGTCCTGAATGTCCGCGACGGCCTCGTTGATATCGGTTACGCGTTTATCGATCACGTCGCGGCGAACCTCTCATTGTTGTTGGTTATGCCGGGCGAACATGCCATCGGGCTTGAACGTTGACCAGCCGCGCCATGGCGCGGCGAACCCGGAACGCGGTCAAATCACGCATCCGATTGCGCCAGCAAAGAAGCAAGTGATTTCGAGCCTTTTCAAAGCTGGCATTCGCGCCATCTCTTCCAGAAGGCCGCTCAAGGCGTACAGAGACTTCCAGAGGCGTCCAGGGCTTTCCCGGGGTGTCCGGGGGTGACCGGGGGTTCCATGGTCACCGGCCGATGCGTTAAAGACATAATCAAGAGCTTCAAGAAAGGACGACCGCTGCAATGGCCGGCCACGACACATCCGATACGGCCCCTTCGCGAACGCGCGCGGCGCTGCCACCGAGTCCGTGCGTTGGCATCTGCACCCTGAATGGCGATCATTGTTACGGCTGCGGGCGGACAAGCGATGAAATCGCGCATTGGGGAACGCTGTCGCCATCGGCGCAGTCGGCCGTATGGGCGCAGTTGCCGGGCCGCCTGGCCGCATTTGGCTTCAAGACGTTCCGCCTCGCGGCCGGACCAGAAGTCGTCGCTGACTTCATCAGCCGGACGTTCACCGAGAGCACCGGGGCCTGGCGCCTCGTCAGCACAAGCATTGAGGCACGCTTTGAAATCCGTCGCGATGCCCCCGCGGCAGTTGACGAGACGGATATGATGGTAACGGCAACAGCCGGCGATGGCGCCTCAGTCTCGCTCATCAAGCATCCAAAGGTGCGCGTTTTCGGCTTTGCCAGTTCCGCGGAAATGCCCGCCCTCGACACCGTCGCCCTGGTTTTGCCAAAAGGGCGCGCCGAACGCGATCTTGCGCGTATTGACGAGCCGGGCGATGGCTTTCTAAGCCTCCACTTGCAGGATCGCTATGCTAAAGCCTGGATTGAGGCACCGCTCGGTGATGCAGCGCTCAAAGCCGCTGCGGACACCCCCTTACCCCATGACGAACTAGCGCTTTTGGCAGCGGACGGCGACCGTCGCGTCATATTGCGCAACGCGCTCGGATCGGCTGAGACCCCGCACGTCACCGTTGCCGCCAGCGCCCCCGCCAATGACGCCAACGCCCCCTCCGATATGAGGATTTCGCGAGCGTTCGTGGCGGCTGCCGTCTTCAAGGCCGACAATCCGGAGTGGCTCGCCGCCGCGCTCGCGCCTTGATGCCGCATTCGCTCGTTCGGCCCCGCGCACGATCATAGTTGCAAAGAAATCCGATATAGACGCCATAGAAATCTGCCCGGTATCTCTTCCCATTAAACCCGACCCATTATACGCGGCTAGAAACAAGTGACTTACGCGTCGGCCACGAAGAGTGGCAACACTGGTCCAATGGTCTGCGTTGCCAAACATCCCGCAGTGCACAATAACGCTCTTAAGACATGTTTCGCCAAATGATAGAAAAGATGCGCAAACGCCACGACAGCGCCATCTCAGCAAGGGTCCAGCGATGAAACTCGTATATTTTTTCGGTGATGGAGACAGCGACGGCGATGCGGGCATGCGCAATCTCTTAGGGGGCAAGGGCGCTAATCTGGCGGAGATGGCCGGTATCGGGCTTCCCGTCCCTCCGGGGTTCACGATCACAACCGACGTTTGCGGACAATACTACGAGCGCGGCAAGACTTTGCCCGAAGGCCTCGAAGATGAGGCACTGGCGGCACTGGCCCGCGTCGGCAAAGCCGTCGGAGCAAAATTCGGCGACGCAACCAACCCGCTGCTGGTCTCGGTTCGCTCCGGCGCCCGCGCTTCGATGCCCGGCATGATGGATACGATCCTCAATCTCGGCCTCAATGACCAAACCGTCGAGGGCCTTGCCAACCGAGCCGGCGACGAACGCTTCGCGTATGACAGCTA
>CAZWCL010000351.1:0-4255 GCA_964632265.1 uncultured Hyphomicrobiaceae bacterium
CGCAGCCCGTGACGCTTATCGTCCGCCGCAACAACCAGCCAACTCCTATCCTGAGCGGTCTTCGCGCGGCCAGCATCAACAACGACACGGGTCCAACCGCCGCTATGCCCCCTCCGACACTTCGCCGCCGGCTTACCGCGATGATGATGATTATCGTGACCGCGCCGGCCGCCACCCGCGCGGGCCGCACCCGAGTGAAACGACTTATTCGCAGAACGAAGTGGTCGACGCGGGGCACCGTTTTTTTGGCTCCCTCAGTAATGGCCTTGCCAAAGCGATTCAGTGGGCGTTCAAGCGTTCCGGCCGGCCGAACGGCTATATCCTCGGTGAAGATGCCGGCGGCGCGTTCATCGCTGGTCTGCGGTATGGCGAGGGCAAGCTCTATACGAAAAACTACGGCGTACGCCGCGTCTTCTGGCAGGGACCCAGCATCGGTTATGATTTCGGCGGTGACGGCAACCGGACCATGACGCTCGTTTACAACTTGCGTTCACCGCGCGACGTTTACCGCCGCTTCGGCGGAGTGCAGGGAGCCGCTTATCTGGTGGGCGGCGTGAGTGTGCAACTCCTCAAAGCCGATGATGTCACACTGGCCCCGATCCGGACCGGCGTCGGCGTCAGAATCGGGGCGAATGTTGGTTACCTCAAGTTTACGCGGCGTCCGACTTGGAACCCCTTCTAAGGTGATCGCGCCCGTCGACCCGCATCGTTCTGGTGCGTGGAACTTGCCGCACGGGAAGCACAGTTGTGGGGGTGGAGTCCTCGAAAGGGTTGTCGTTCGTCCAAATCTGGTTAGGGTTCTGGCTCCTCGGGCGCTTTGGGCCGGCTCGTGCGGGAGCATGCATTAGGTGTTCACGTTCCAATCCATCATGTTCGTGTCGCTGGGTTTCCTGTGCGCTCTGCTGCTTGGATTCGTAGTGGCCCCGGCGTTCTGGGCGCGCGCCGTGCGCCTGACGACCGAGCGGATACGCACATCGCTGCCGCTCACAGAGCAGGAAATCAGCGCCGAGCGGGACAGGCTGCGCGCGGAGAACGCGATTCGCGTTCATCAACTCACCGCCAGGATCGAACAAGCCCGCCTCTACGATGCTCGCCAGAAGGTCGAAATCAACCGTCGCGATGGTATGATTTCCACACTTGAGCGGCGTCTTGTTGAGATCGAGTCGGAGCGTGAAGGCGGCGAGAACGCGCGCCGCGTTCTCGAGGCGACGATTTCCGAGCGATTGCCCGAAATCGAACACCGGTTGATGGAAGCGCGCCAGTTGCTCGCCAAACGCGATAGTGAGATGAGCGCTCTTCAGGCCGATGCCGCCAAGACCGTCCGGGCGCTGGATGAAGCCATGCAGGTCAACGCTCAGCAGCGCGATGAGATCGATCGCCTGCAATCCTCCCTCAGCGGGCGCGGTGGGCTGGCGCAAAGGCGCACGGCCGGGTCCCAGTCTGAAGTCGCGCTCAAGGCCGAATTGGAGCGAGTACGCCTCAGGTCGGCGGAGCAGACCAAGCTGATTGACCGTCTCCAGCAGCAACAATTGGAAGCAGCCAAGGTCGCGCGCTCGACCGGCAGGAGCGCCGCACGACGCGATGACACCTCCGCGGGCGACCGCCCCGCAAGTTCCAGTGCGTCCAATGCCGAGACCGAGCGTTTGCGGAAAAAGACGATCGAGCAGGCTGAGACCATCAGGCGCCTCGAGGCCGAGATCGCAGACCTTTCAGGCGATAAGGGGCAGGCGAAGAAGCGTAGGCAATCCGCACCCCGCGCTGATGATGGTGCGCAGGGCGACGCGGAAGCCGAGCGGTTGCGTCGTGAACTTGCCATCGCCAATGAGCGCATCGCGCGACAGGCATCGTATTACGAAGATGAATTACGCCGCCTCGTTGGCGGCCGTTCCCGCAGAGCGTCGGCGTCCGGGGCCGCGGCGCCGCCCATATCGTCGGCAGAAGATAATTCGTCCAAAGCGGCAGAGGCATCGGCTGAAAATACCGGGGCGCCAGCATTGTCAAACGGCGCCGATCGGCTTTCCGGCACCATCGCCAGTGCCAAGCGGGAGGATGCCATCCCCGAAGATGCTTCGCCCACATCCGCGCCGAAACCGGACCCGCGCCCTCTGGAGGAGCGGCTTGCCGACGAGCGCCGTGAGGCGGCTGACGATAGCGAATTTGAGACCGCCGAGGATGCGCCGCCATCAACGGGCACGCGTGGCGACGAAGGCCGTGGCAAACTGATGGACCGGATCGCCAGCTTATCGAAGCGTTGATACAAGGGTCGGCGGGCGCACCGGCGCAGCTTGGCCGGGTATGTCAAGGCATCGGCTCGTTTGCATCGTCATCCCGACATGCATTAACGTTGCGGTTCAACGCCGATCACGATCCGGCTCACCGTCTCCCCGCTCGCCATGTCAAGGATGTGGACACCGCTTTCGCCCGCCTTGCGGAAATGGACGATGAGTTTGCCGCCTTTGAGGTCGACACTTCGGATCTCGGCACCCTCAGGCAGCGACATCGAGGCCGCAGGCACAAACTGTTCCCCACTGACCGGCGCCGATTGCACCGATTGCGCCGCCTGGTTTTTTTGGGGGGACGTGCCGGACAGATAGATTACGCGGGCGAAAATCGCGAGCAGCGCCGCGATGATGAGCACGCCCATAATCGCGATCGCCCACTTCAGGACCTTGACTTGGCCGGGCGAGAGAGGACCATTATCGTTGGCCGAGCTAACCGGAGCTGCGCCTGGCGACATTTTCTGGGGCATCTCATGTCCTGATGATCGGGTGCGCTCCGTGCCTTCTAAGCGTCAGCGCCTTTTCTCAGTTTAGCGCTTGATCGGGCCAGATGTCACCGCGCTCAGCGTGCGATAATGTTGCAGATTGCCTTATGGGCACCGTATGGGGCGGCATGAAGCGGTATGATGGACTTCGAAGATAGTGAAGCGGCCGAGGAAGTGGTCGAACGGATCGTAGTCGATAGCGTCCGCCACGGCCAGCGCCTCGACCGCATGTTGAGCGTTGCGCTCGATGGTCTAAGTCGTCAGCGCGTCAAGGCGCTGATCCTTGAAGGCGCGGTCAAGGTCGATGACGCACCGAGCTACGATCCATCCGGGAAAGTGCGTTCAGGCAGCGTCATCGAGATCGCCGTACCGCCGCCCGCCGACGCCGTTCCCCGCGGCGAGGCGATCGAGCTGACTATTGCCTATGAAGACAAGCATCTGCTCGTCGTCGACAAGCCGCCCGGCCTTGTCGTCCATCCGGCGCCGGGACACGAGGCTGGCACCCTCGTCAATGCCTTGATCGCCCACTGCGGCGCTGAGTTGTCCGGCATCGGCGGCATTCGCCGGCCAGGTATCGTACACCGTCTCGACAAGGACACTTCCGGCCTGCTGGTCGTTGCAAAGACCGATCCCGCGCATCAGGGCCTGTCGCGCCAGTTTCAGTCACACGGTGCAGACGGTCGCCTGCAACGCGCCTATCAGGCGCTCGTATGGGGCCGGCCAGAGCGTCCGGTCGGCCGTATCGAAGCAGCGATCGGGCGTAGTACCACGAACCGGCGCAAAATGGCGGTGGCCAAAGCCGGTCTCGGGCGCCATGCCGCGACCCGCTACCGCGTTATTGAAACGGCCGAAGTGTCAGGCGGGTCAAGCCGGCCAGGCGGAGCTCCAGGAAAGGCGCCGGGCTTGGGACCAGCCGTCACGCTCATGCAACTGGAGCTGGAAACGGGCCGCACGCATCAGATCCGGGTCCATTTGGCCTCAGTTGGCCATCCCCTGCTCGGTGACCGCGTTTATGGTGCCGGCTTCCTTTCGCGTGAATTGGCACTGCCGCCGGACGCTCAGGCAGCCCTCCACCGGCTCGGGCGCCAAGCGCTACATGCCGCCATGCTCGGTTTCGAGCACCCGGTAACGGGTGAGCCGCTCGTCTTCGAGAGCGCGCTGCCCCCAGATATAGCCAGTCTGAAGGCAAGTTTGCCTTTCCCACCGGGCATCTAGAACGGGTCAGACCTTGGTGGAATCGCTTTCGCGATTTCACTGGGGGCGACGGCCCCGGTTACGAACGGTCTGCAACTAAACCGGAAATGATTTAGCAGGCTGTTGAAGAACTCAGTGAGGTCGCGATGCGAGACGAAACTGGCCGCTCGCAAGGCGCGTCCGTGGCAGATGTGGTGGATCCCACATCAAGGCGGCGCAACGAAGCTGAGCGGTCAATTTCGCCGCATCCCTCTGGGACGTCACGCTTTTTCGCCCCGGATGCGTCAGCTGGCCCCG
>CAZWCL010000352.1:0-4224 GCA_964632265.1 uncultured Hyphomicrobiaceae bacterium
AGCCTATCGGTGACTGATGGGCGCCAGTGCGGACGGAGAGCTGACGGCACCCGCGATTGGCGGCGCACTCAGAAACCGAGGATGTCCGGCAGTTCGCGCAGTGTTGTGATGCGGTGTTTGGGGTCGCCATCAGGCACACTCGCGGCCTGGTCGTGGATCGTGCGCTCCCGTATGACCTGGATGGAAAGCCAGCCAAGTGCATTCGGGGTGACGAAGTCCTTCGACGGATTGTCGCCAATATAGACATACTGGTCGTCCTCATCGCCGATCCGGCTGGCGATGATCTCGTAGGCGCGAGGGTGGGGCTTGTGAAACTCGCGTGGGGCGCCCAGTGCGCCGGTCAGCACGATAGCCTCAAAATGGTGCGCGATTGCGAGAGCGTCGACCTTGGACTGCTGAACCTTGGCGTTACCATCGGTGATCAGGCCGAGTGGTCCTTGGCGGCCATAATGGTCGAGCGCCCATTGGCCGTCGTCGTAGAGCGTGATGTCCGGCTCGTGGTCACGATAGGCTTGTCGCAGCGCGTCGAGGTGGTGCTGGGTGTGGTCGGGCATGAATGTTTCGAGACCGAGCTTGAAGACGGCGCCAAGGTTGCCGGCGTCGAGAAGGCGGGTCATCTCGTCGGCGAGGCCCACGATACCCCATTCGCGACGGGCTAATTCGCCTGCGGCCTTGAAGCCGGAGGCGGCATGGGCGCGCTCGGGGTAAAGGGTGTCGTCGAGGTCGAACACGACATGAAGTTTGGACAATGGTGGGTTCCTGCTTTATGGCGAAGAATTCACTGGGCAATCGACTTTGATGGCAGGATTCGTGACGATGACTGACAGCGCAACCGTTTTTATTGATGGTGAAGCCGGCACGACGGGGCTTGGTATCCGGGAGCGGCTCGCGGATGTGAGCGGCATTGAGCTGCGCAGCATCGATCCAGGGCAGCGTAAGGACCAGAGCGCCAAACAGGCGCTGATGCGGGAGGTCGACGTCGTCGTGCTGTGTTTGCCGGACGACGCCGCGCGCGAGACCGTTGCGCTGGCGGATGATCTGCCAGGCGGGGGGCCGAAGATCATTGACGCATCCACGGCGCACCGGGTGGCCGAGGGGTGGACTTATGGATTTGCGGAGCTGGCGCGTGACCAGGCGGATAACATTCGCCGCGCCCGCCGAGTGGCCAATCCGGGATGCTATCCGACCGGCGGCATTGCGCTGATTGCACCGTTGGTGGCAGCCGGCATCATGGCGCCCGACTATCCGGTGACGGTCAATGCGGTGTCCGGGTATACGGGCGGTGGCAAATCGATGATCGCGGAGCATGAAGAGGGGCGCGGTCCGGACTTCGAACTCTATGCGTTGTCACTGGAACACAAGCATGTTCCGGAACTGGAGAGGTATAGCGGTCTTACGCGGCGTCCATTGTTCGTGCCGTCTGTCGGACATTTTCCGCAAGGCATGCTTGTCAGCGTGCCGTTGCATCTCGACACGCTCGCGGGGGCACCGTCACTCGCCGACCTTTACGCGGTGCTGGCGGAATATTTCGCCGGTTCGGCGTTGGTGACGGTTCTCGATGCAGCCAGCGATCCCGGCATGAGTTCCGGTCGGATTTCGGCCGAAACGCTCGAGAACACCGACAAACTCGAACTGCGGGTTTACGGTTGCGATGCCTATCGCCAGGCGGTGTTGGTTGCGCGATTGGACAATCTCGGCAAAGGCGCATCCGGCGCGGCGGTCCAAAACATCAAACTCATGGTTGGTATCGACTAGGTCGGTAGTCCCGCTCTATACGGTCAGAGGCCTTGGGGCGCGTTCATAACGGGTGGCCGCGCGGACGGGTCGTGTTGAAGAGGTGCCAGACCGCGAGAGCGAGCAGGATCGCGGCGAACGTCTGGTGTGAGACGCCAAGTCCAATCGGGATCGCGCCATCGACCACGAGCAGCGTCCAGATGCCGAGGGCCATCTGCGCAATCATGGCGATGGCCAACAAGACGGCGCTCACCCGCGCGTGGGGGTAAGTGAGCCAGCGCGGTATCAAGGCGGCCTGCACCACGGCGAGGGCGACGAGAATATAGGCCGCTAGGCGGTGATTGAACTGAATGGTCGTGAGGTTCTCGGTGGCGTTGATGTACCAGGGCGTTGCCGACCACATGCCCGGGGGGATCCAGTCACCGTCCATCAGGGGCCAGGTGTTGTAGGTGAGGCCGGCTTTTGTGCCGGCGACGAATGCGCCAAGGACAACCTGGGCGAGGACGCCGAGCAAAACCGCGCGTGCAAACCAACGCGCTGCAGCGCTCGCCGGGAGGGCATTCAGGAGTGGGTCGCGTGCGCGTGTGGCGAGGGCCAGCCAGACTAGCGCTGCCAGGATCACGAATGCGAGCGCCAAATGCATCGCCAGGCGATATTGGCTGACGTCGACGCGCTCGGTGAGACCAGAGCTGACCATGTACCAGCCAACGAACCCCTGGAGGGCGCCGAGCAGCAATACGCCGACAAGTGGCAGTTTGAAGCGGTGCGGGATGGCGCCCATCCACCAGAAAATGGCAAGTGGGACTGCGTAGACGAGGCCGATGGCGCGGCCGAGAAAGCGGTGCGCCCATTCCCACCAATAGATGAACTGGAATTCCGCAAGGCTCATGCCTTTGTTGATCAGTTGGTACTCGGGGATCTGGCGATATTTTTCGAACGCGACCGCCCAGTCTTCCGCGGATAGTGGCGGGATGGCTCCGAGGAGCGGCTTCCATTCGGTGATCGAAAGGCCGGAATCGGTAAGACGTGTGGCACCGCCGACGGCGACCATGACGACGACGAGAGCGGCGACAAGAAACAGCCAGAGACTGACCGCGGGATGTGTGGAGAGGTCACCGCCCCGTTCGCTGCGCGCGAAATAAGAGTTTGCCGCGACACCGAGTGTCATCGCCGCGTTCCTTTCTGTTTGTCATTGTCCGGTGGCGTTCGATTGCCGTTTGATACCTCGCACGACGTGTCATCACGGGGCTCGCGACCCTTGGCAATGCGATCCATCGGCGCAATGGCTTATTACGAGTGGGTACGTTGAAGGAGACTGAGCGGATGACGATGCGAACGCGCAAGCTGTTGGGGGCCATCGCGCTGCTCGTTTTTATTTTCGTCTATGCCTTGGTTGCCATGATGGTGGCGATTGTCTTGCAAGTGAATGCGAGCAATTTCACCGAGATCGCCTACTACGTGATCGCTGGGCTGGCTTGGGTCGTGCCGGCCGGGGCCATTATCTGGTGGATGCAGAAGCCGGACTGAGACGTTTTTTATGTCTGTGC
Organism: uncultured Hyphomicrobiaceae bacterium; assembly: GCA_964632265.1. Classification (GTDB taxonomy): domain Bacteria; phylum Pseudomonadota; class Alphaproteobacteria; order Rhizobiales; family Hyphomicrobiaceae; genus CAJQQK01. The sequence continues at coordinate 3,282 of CAZWCL010000352.1, forward strand.
CGATGGCGCTTTAGCTTGCGCCGATCATGCTCAGACCGGGGTGCGTGCGCCGAGGGCGGTTTTAGCCGAACGCGCGAGATCGAGCATTTTGAACGGCGCGCCCGATAACAGGACTTTCACCAAATTCTCTTCCTGATAGTCGCCATTGAGGGAAAGGCGCGGGAGGGCGGTCAACCGGTCGCGGGCGTTGGCGTCGATCAGACCCTTACGGGTTGTCACGGCCGTCTTGAGGCCGAGGTCGCGGGCGATTGCGAATTCTCGCTCGCCGGCCGCGGAGGGATCACCGTACGGGTAGGCAAAGTGCCGGCAGTCGGTGCGCAGTTGATGTTCGAGGTGCTCGACGCTGGCGGCGATTTGCCATCGCGCTTCCGTCGCACTGCATTTGGCAAGAGCGGTATGACTCATGGTGTGGGCGCCGAAGCTCACCAGCGGGTTTTTGGCTGCTGCGCGGACTTCGTCCCATGTCATCACCAATTTGCGGCAGGCTGTAAGCGGGTCCACGCCCGCAGTCATCGCCCAGGCATCGACCTGATCGTGAATGGCGTTGTCGGGTTTGGTGCGCAGCCAAGGATAGATCGCGCGCCAGGCGATATTCTTTTCAGAGGGTGTGCGTAACGGGAGGTCACGTCGACCCGTGTCGAAGGCGACTGCAATGTTATCCGACTTTGCAAGGATCGCTTCGAGACTAAGCCACCAGGCGCGGCCGGCATGATCGCAAAAATCCGGTGCAATATAGATGTGCATCGGTACGCCATAGCGGTGGCATATCGGCAGCGCCTGCTCGATGTTATCGGCGTAGCCGTCGTCGAAGGTGAAGGCGGCGAAGCGGCGTCCTGCTTGGGTGGGCGAGATCATGCGTTCGTGCGCTTCGTCCAGGGTGACGATATCGAAATCGCGCTCAAGCACCTGTTCGATGACACGCTCGAAGAACGCCGGGGTGATG
>CAZWCL010000353.1:0-4217 GCA_964632265.1 uncultured Hyphomicrobiaceae bacterium
CATTTTCGCCGCATACAACTGGGACGCCACATGCGTTCTGCAACAGGCTGCTAGGCGCCACGCTTGCGCAGCCGGCCAAGAACAGCCTCAAGATCACTCGGATGCGGTCCGTGCTTCATATCCTCGAGCCGCCGAAAAACATCTGCGCTAGCCTTATGGAAGCCGCCCGGCAACCCAGCGGCTTCGAAAGTACGTGCAATCTCCTCCATTTCATCCACCCAGCGCCAGGCCTTGGCCGGGACACCGCGCACGAGATCCGCCCGCTCTTTTGCCCGCCCCGTCCCATCAGCGTCCCATTGCTCGTTGAGCGCATCACGGACGCCCAATTCCTCGGCAGTCGCAAGGATCGCCGCAGTCAGCGCCGCCGTTCCCTTGGTGAGCGCTGCGTAGCACATCTTGAGCGCCGACGCGTCACCGACCGTCTCGGACAACACCGCCGTTCCCAGCACGCTGCCCTTGAAAAGTGGTGCGATCTCACCGGCCCGCGGCCCCGAAAGGTGCAGATACGTCGTGCCTTCCATCCATGCCGGATGCCCGATAATCGCCCCATCAACGACCTCACCGCCACCCGCCGTAATGATCCCGGCAACCTCTTTCATGCGCGGTGGCGAAATCGCATTGGCATCCACGTAAACGCCCGAGAACCCAGCCCCGGCCACCGCTCGCGCAACATCCCCTGCAGCCGCTGGCGGGCAGACACTGAAGATGACATCGCTCTCGTCGACCAGATCGGCGATAGTGCCTGCATCGACCAGTCCGCGCACGCGCGCACGCTCCGCCGTGGCCTCGCTGCGCCCCTGCGACGCCCAAAGCGATGTCACCCCGGCGCTGACGGCCGCCGCCGCGATCGACACGCCCATACTGCCGGGATGTAAGAAACCGATTTTGACGTCAGCGCTGTTCATCGATAAGTCCTTGAGGCTGTGCCGCGCAAAGCCCTCGTGCGGCGCGGCGTTGGCCAACCCTAACCGGAGCTGCCACGTGCGTCATCGGTCAAACATCGACTTGTGGTTCTGGAACTACTCAGCGCCGCCGCACGCACTCGATGTTTGGACGCGCCATCTAAGCCCAGCCGAGCGCGCCCGGGCCGACCGTTTCACCTTCGACAAGGACCGCTCCCGCTTCATCATATGTCGCGGCCGGCTCCGCGAGATCCTCGGCGCGGAACTGAACGCCCCACCTGACGAAATAAAATTCTCGACAATCGCCCGGGGAAAGCCCGTCGTAGAGGCCGCGGGTGCCGCCTCCATCCACTTCAATCTCAGCCACGCCGACGAACTCGCCGCACTCGCCGTCACCGACGCCTGGCCCGTCGGCGTCGATATTGAGCGTCATCGCGACGTCCGCGACGACTTCATCGCCTTTGCCCTTAATCCCGCTGAATTCGAACCCGTGCTGGCGTGCAGCGGCGCCGAGCGAACGGCGGCGTTTTTTCAGGCGTGGACAGCAAAAGAGGCCTACCTCAAGGCAACCGGCTTTGGTCTCGGCCGTTCACTCAAATCGTTCGACGTAAGACCCACGATCCCCTCTGAGACTCTCGCTACCGACCTCCCCACGACAACGATCCATCTCGGTCGGCTTGACCACACTGATAACGCTAACGTCTCTCCATTACCCGGCTTCGCACCCTGCCATCTGACACGCATCGACGCCGAAGACGACCATCCGTCCGACTGGCAAGTGATTTCGTACCGCCCGCTCGACGGATACGCAGGCGCCCTTGCCTGGAAACCTGAACCCGGGGTCGATGTATCGGTTACACTGCGCTGGCTCCACTCAGGCGCCGCCGGCAATCCCACGGGGACGGCATGAAAATAGAGATCCAACAAGGCGATATCACCACATTGGTCACCGACGCCATCGTCAACGCAGCAAACAATTCGCTGCTTGGCGGCGGCGGTGTCGACGGCGCCATTCATCGTGCTGGCGGCCCTGAAATCCTCGAAGCCTGCCGCGCAATTCGCTCCCGCCAGGGTGGCTGCCCCACCGGCGAAGCCGTCATCACAACGGCCGGCTTTTTGCCGGCCCGTCACATCATTCACACCGTCGGCCCGGTTTGGCAGGGCGGTGATGCGGGCGAAGCCCAGCTTCTTGCCAACTGCTATCGCAATTCCCTCGCACTCGCTGCCGCGCACAACCTCACGTCCCTTGCCTTCCCGAACATCTCGACCGGCGTTTACGGCTATCCCAAGGAGGAGGCAGCCGAAGTCGCAGTCAGGACCATCAGCAAAGCAGCCGCCGGCAATGCTTCGTGCGCTATCGACCATGTGATCTTAGTTTGCTTCGACGACGAAAATGCAGCGATCTACCGCCGTCTCGTCCCTTCAAGCCAAATCGCTGACAACGGGACACCTTGAGCCGTGTGGCCTGACGCGCGAGAGTTCACCTCAAATGCTCATCCAGCGGAGTGCACCATGGAAACGTTGATGCCTGTCGCCGCACGTGTCGGCGAACAACTGAAAGCGCGCGGCGAGACGATCGCCGTGGGTGAATCATCCGCCGGTGGTCTCGTTGCCGCCGCTCTTCTCGCCGTGCCCGGCGCTTCGGCCTATTTCCTCGCCGGCTCCGTGGTCTACACGGTCCGGGCACGCGAGGCGCTCGCCGGCATTACCAAAGACGACATGAAGGATCTGCGCTCCTCGAGCGAGCCCTACGCATCCCTCCTCGCGGCCGCCGTCCGCGATCGGGTTTCGGCGACCTGGGGCCTCGCAGAGACCGGTGCCGCGGGCCCGACCGGCAACCGTTATGGCGACCCGGCCGGCCATACCTGTATAGCAGTCGCCGGCCCGGTCTCGAATGTCATGACCTATCGCACCGATTCCGACGACCGCGTTGGCAACATGACGGCCTTTGCACTGCGAACCCTCGAAATAATGGAAGCCGCTCTCGAGGATGCGCCCTGAGCGCACGCGACACGCGACGTTGTCGCGCCCACGCCGAGGCGCCGGCCGGCCCCCGCTGGCCCATACGCGCCGTGAGCCCAAACCCCGAGAGCGTCGCCTACCGGTTCCCCGGCACCCGTACCTTCCCGAGCCCACTCCCCAGGGAGCGCACGCGACCCGCGACGTTGTCGCGCCAACGCGGAGGCGCCGGCCAGCCCCCGCTGGCCGGTACGCGCCGTGAGCCCAAAGAGTTCGCGCGGATTAGCTAGCCGAGCATTTCACGCTTCTGCGCTACCGCTTTCTTCAACCGCGCGACATCCACCACGAAACGAGTGTGGCGCGCCTGTGCGACTTTTTCCACGCTGTCGAAAACCTCGACCGTACAGGTGACGCTGCGCCCGTCCACTTTCTCAATGGTTATCATGTGCCGCACTTCGTGGCCCATCGGTGTCGGCTTTATGTGATCGATTTCCACTCGCGCGCCGACGCTGTCCTGTCCCTCGCCGAGATGCGCCGCGATGAGATCACGGCAGGCGTATTCGAGGTCGTGCACGATAGACGGTGTCGCATAGACCCTGAGATCATCGCCCATGAACGATATCGCCCGCGTCTCGTCCACCATGTGGCGCACTTCGCTCAAAACTCCCGCTTTCAGGCTGTCTTTCATCGTCGCCCCCTTTCTTGGTCATGCCCTCAATGCCGGTAGCATGTGCGGAACAACTAGCCCCGCCGCGCCGGCCGCATCAACAAAATGAGCGGAATGGCACACGCACATACCATGGTGAATAAGCCAAACGCGTTGAGATACCCGATCATCGCCGATTGCCGGTTGATCTCACTGCCAAGCTTGGCAAGCCCGCCGACCGTCGTCGTATCCCAAGCCCCTATCACTTCCGGCAGTGTCAGCGACTTGTTGAACGGGTTCACAAGCTCCGCCATCCGCGAGTAATTCGCCGTCGTCGAGCGTACGATCTCAGCAACGCTGATTGATATGAAGAAGCTTGAGCCGAGATTGCGCAGCAGGTGATAGATTGCTGTTGTCTCGGCCATATGCTCGGGTTTGACCTGTGCAAACGTAAGTAGCGTCAGCGGCACCCAGCATGCACCGATCGCGAGCCCCTGCAGAAACGCATTCAGCGCAAGCGATCTCACCGTCACATTAAGGTCGACATTCATCAGCCATAGGCCCGCGACGAACAGCATCCCAAACCCGATCATCATCGAGACGCGCGGCCCAAGTCGCGTAGCAAACCCGGCAACGAGGAACCCGATACTTCCGCCAACCCCGCGCCCGGCGATGATGAAGCCGATCACCGCGTCCGGAAAACCCGCATA
>CAZWCL010000354.1:0-4205 GCA_964632265.1 uncultured Hyphomicrobiaceae bacterium
AAGGCGAGCGCCGCTGCGGGCAGCGCGGCGCCGAGCGGCAGGCCCGGAAGCCAGCGGTGAAGGAGCTTGACGGCCACCCACGCGGCGAGCGCGCAACTCAGACCGATGGTGACGACGGGCGCACGGCCAAGGTCGATCCCGAGGAAATGGCCGATCTCGTTGAGCGCGGCGAGCACGAAACGGTCCTGCCCGAGGAACTGCGCGGTGGTCACGCCGCCCTGCGTCAGGGTTATGTAGTCGTCGACGGAATAGGTGTAGTGGACCAGCGCCTGCCAGCGGGCGACGACGAGAAGCGCGAGGACCGCGGCGAAGTCGGTCAGCTGCGCGCGCGGGATGGCGAGCGTGTCCGACACCTGACGCAGGCTCTGGCTCAGGCCGGCCGTCATGTCGCCGCCACGGCGGGCGTGGCCCGGGCCCGGGCCGAGAAATGGGCGACGAGACGGCTGTCGGAGCTTCTGTCGACGACGAAGAAGGTCGGCTTGCCGTGGGCGCGCAGCACGAGGAGCGACACGTATTCCGTCGCCACGCCGAGCAGCATCAGCGTGATCCCGTTCAGGAGGCTGATGAGGACGACGAGCGAGGTCCAGCCCTGCACGACGCGCGTCGTGTCGGTGAAGAGCTGCATGACGAGCAGGAGGATCGCCCCGAGCAGGCTGAGCAGGAAGAACACGGTGCCGACGAGCGCAGCGAAGCGGAGGGTGCGGACGTGGCTGGAGACGGCCAGCCGGCGGGCGTGCGACAGGAGCCGGCGCAGGTCGTAGCCGCTGGCGCCGTGCTCGACATGGCGCTCGTCGACGAGAAGCATCGGCAGGGTTTCGACCCGGGTAGTATACCAGCCGAGCGCGATGTCGAGATAGGTGTCGGGGCCGCAGGTGGCGGCGGCGGCGCGCGCCACGTCGCCGCGAATGAGGCGGAAGCTGTTGGCCTTGCGGATCGTCGGGTTGCCGGTGACGCGATCGATCAGCGCCTTGTAGACGCGCGAGGAGAGATCGCGGAACGCGCCGCCATGCACCCGCTCGGTCGGCTGCACGTAGACGAGATCGGCCGACGCTTCGGCGGCGCGGCGCAGCATGTCGACGATGCGGTCCGGCGGGTGCTGGAGATCCTCGTCCATGGTCACGATCCAGTCGGCATCGCTGGAGAGGATGATGAATTCGTCGAAATGCGTTTCATGGGTCAGGAAATCACGCATGTCCATGACCATGCGGATGTCGGCCGAATTCTTGAGTTGCGCCGTAAGCGGCGGGCAGTCGACCACTTCGAAGCCCCCACGAAGAAAGTGGTGACGGACGAACGGAAAGGAACTCATGTCAGTCGTATTGTCCGACTGATTGCGCCGCGGAACAGGATTGCCATAGCAGCGATTCATGATGAGACGGCGCCGGATGGGCTCATCCGGACTGTTGGTCGGCGTGATCAGCTGGCCGCTTTCGATCGCCCGCACCCAACGCGGTGCCTCCTTGGCAAAGCGCTTGGCTGCTTCTTCATTTTTTCGCTTCAGCGAAAGATATATGTTGTCGTAATCGACGAATACCGCCGTCAGACACGCCCCCGACTTGTCGCGTGACATGTGGCAAACCCCCATAACCCAAACAAAATGCCCTCGTCTCCAATATCAGCTTTGGACGAGTCGGGAGGGGGTCGCAAGCGGGCAACCGCAACGAAGCGGCGGCGAAAGCCCGAACTCAATGAAATCAGCTACTTACGCCTGTTGAGGCTTGTGTAAAGACGTGGATAAACGCCGTGCAGTTCGGTTTCGATCACATTCTTCGTACGACTGGCTTGGTACAATTGATTCGTTTGCCGGCGCAGCTTATGGAGATCGTTGAGTAACGGCGGCAATCGCTTCAGCCGTGAGACCGGCAGCCGCAAGAACTTCGCTGGTATGCTCTCCGAGAGCGGCCACCTTAGGCCCTGTCGATGTAGCCGTTGCGCTCATTCGAAATGGTGGATTGAGCGCCTTGAACGTGCCGCCTGCGTCCGAAACAACTGCGAACGCGCCCCGGTGGGCCAGTTGCGGGTCGGCCATCGCCTCACGTACCGTTCGATACGCGGCGGCCGGAACGGCATGCTTGGACAAAACCGCGAGGCATTCCTCGTTGGTCAACGTACGCGACCAGATTTCGAACTCGTCCATAAGTTCGCCCCAGTTGCGGCGGCGATCGGGATAGAGCCTGAAGCGGTCATCCTCAAACCAGTCTTCGCGCCCCGCTGCCTGGGCCAAGCCTTCGAACGTCCGCTCGCTCGCGACCGCGATGTTGATATAGCCATCCGAGGTTTCGACGGGCCCAAATTGAGGACGCTTTGGTTGCGGAGGCATGTCGAATTGGGCGGCCTGCATCTCAAGCAGGGTGAGAGACAGCATCGATTCGAGCATCGAGACATCGATGTTCTCGCCCCTGCCTTTATACGGGCCATCTCCTGCACGCTTTGCGATGGCCGCCGCAATGGCGCCAAACGCATACGTGCCGGCAAGCACGTCGGCAATGTAAATCCCACAATAGTCTGGGCGGTCACGGCCCGGCTGAAAGTCAAGGTGCGCCCGATCGAACCCCGAAGCGGCGTGAATGACAGGTGCGTAGGCGGCGAGGTTCGAACTCGGGCCGGTCTGGCCGAAACCGGATATCGAACAATAAATCAAGTCGTCTCTACCCTTCGATACTGTTTCGTAGTCGATGCCAAGCCGCTTGGTAACGCCCGGACGGTAGTTCTCGACGACGATATCGGCGCCCGCGATGATCCTGGCGAGTGCCTCGCGCGCGGCCGGCACTTTCAGGTCGAGCACGACGCTCTTTTTGCCCACATTCAACTGGCCGTACATAGCGCTCGCGCCGTTCCGAAGCGGCGGACGTGTACGCATCATATCACCGGCAGGCGTTTCGACTTTTATGACCTCGGCGCCAAGGTCGGCAAGAAGACGCGTGCAGTGCGGGCCGGCGATTGTCGTCGTGAAGTCAACGACCCGCAATCCGTCAAAAACCTTCGTCATCTAGCGTCTTCTCCATCTTCACCTGTCGCAGCTGCCGGCCCCAACCCCGAGCCGATCCAGGTTGCTGACCTTTAGAGTGGCCACGAGCATCACATCTGAACAGGCCGCCGAGCAACGCTGACAATGCACCAGCGGTGGATGAATCGCGCATGTGTTTTGACCAGCGAAAGCGAATCATCAAAAAATTCACATCTCCTATGGCTATGCGTTGCCCACTCCATGAATATGCTTGTTTGGCTTATTTTGTATGCTTTTGTTTGATTATGTCATCTCATAGTGCTTTTTTGGGCGCTGTTTGACCTCACGAATCGGCTCCTCTGTCGAATCCGTTAACCGCTTCCCTCCGGGACGCGCGCTGACCGTGTAGCTTTGGAGTTCATTTTTCATGTCCATTACAAGAATTGCCGGCCTGGCTGCTGCCGGCGCGATAGCGCTTGCGCTTCTTCATCTGTTCTCAAGCCACGCAGCCTCCGGGCTTAGTGGTGGGCGCGGCGACCCTCTCATCGTGTCCGGCCCTGCCCGCGTGATCGATGCCGACACACTTGAAATCGAAGGCCTGAGAATTCGCCTCGAAGGCGTCGATGCCCCAGAGGCCGGCCAGGTCTGTCCTACCCGCAGCGGCCGCTGGCAGGCCGGGCAGGATGCTCGCCGGCAAATGACCTGGTGGACCGCTGGCCAGCAGGTACGCTGCCGTATCGTCGGACGAGATACCTATGGGCGCGCCCTTGGGCATTGCTTCACCGGGGACCGCGACCTCAACGCCGATTTGGTGGAGGCGGGCCTGGCTTGGGCATTCGTCAAATACTCACAGAACTACCTCGCGCAGCAGACCCGCGCGAAGGCCGCTCGACGTGGGATTTGGGCCGCGTCATGCCAGGTTGCCTGGGAGTATCGCAACAACCGCTGGGCCGACGTCTCAGGGCGCGCGCCCGAAGGCTGCCCGATCAAAGGCAATATCACCCGACGCGGCCGGATCTATCACATGCCGTGGAGCCCTTGGTACGGACGCACCCGTATCCAACCAGATAAAGGCGAACGCTGGTTCTGCAATGAACACCAGGCGCGCGCCGCCGGCTGGCGGCCGGCGGGCTAGATCAATTCGGATTCGGGCGGCTGGTGAACGCTGGCGGTTGCCTCTCACGGCGCGGGCTGGGCAATGTACCTAGCAGGCTGTTGAAGAACTCAGTGAGGTCGCGATGCGAGACGAAATTGGCCG
>CAZWCL010000355.1:0-4186 GCA_964632265.1 uncultured Hyphomicrobiaceae bacterium
ACCTGCGATACGGACCTTGGCGGCGCCAAGTGCGGCGTTGATCTCGGGGCGGCGGCTTATCGGGCAACGGGGAGCATCGCTGAGGTGGCGAGGCCGCAACACGTGCGCGTGGTGCTGTCAGGGACTTACGAGGCGGGTTGGTTCGCGCGCGGGTTTGTGCGCGTCACGAGCGGGGCGGCGTCGGGGTTCTCAGTTGAGGTGCGCGCGCATGAGGTGAGTGAAGCGGATGGGGTTACCATGACGCTTTGGGCGGCGCCCGTTGCGGGGCTCGCGGCAGGTGATGAATTCACCGTGACAGCTGGGTGCGACAAGCATTTCAAAACCTGCCGCGATCGATTCGCCAACGCCGTGAATTTTCGAGGCTTCCCACATATGCCGGGGATCGACTTCGTGACGGCGCCGGCGCGGCGCAACAAGGTCTGAGAGCTATGACAGATGTACACGGTTTGACGTGCGCCGGCGGCGGTGCGCGGACGTTGACGCGTGACGAGATCACCACGGCGGCGCGTCAATGGATCGGCACGCCGTACCATCATCAGGCCGCGTTGCGCGGGGTCGGCGCGGACTGCCTGGGGCTCGTGCGGGGTGTGTGGCGCGACCTTTATGGCGAAGCTGCGGAAGCGCCGCCGGCCTACACGCGTGACTGGGCGGAGGCGCGCGGGCGGGAAGAACTCGTCAATGGTGCGGGACGGCATTTGCTGCGGGTCGAGGCAGAGGTGCGGCGGCCGGGTGATGTCCTGGTGTTCCGCCTGCGCCAAGGCGTTCCGGCGAAGCATGCCGGTGTGCTTGTGACGGAGGAGACGTTCGTCCACGCGGTCGAAGGGGCGCCGGCTTGTGAAGTCGCGCTCGGGCAGTGGTGGCGGCGGCGGATTGCGGCAGTGTTCAAGTATCCCGGAGTAATTGACTGATGGCGACGCTGGCATTTCAGGCGGTCGGCTCGTTCGTTGGCAGCAGTCTTCTGCCGAATGGTATCGGGCTGTTTGGTGCGACGATCGCAGGCTCGACGATTGGTGCGCAAGTAGGCGCGCTGGCCGGCTCCTTCGTTGACCAGGCGCTGTTTGGGACAGGTGGGCAGACGCGCACGTTCGAGGGGCCGCGGCTCGATGATCTGCGTGTCACGGCCTCAACGGAAGGGGCGCCGATCCCGCGGCTCTACGGCGCCGCACGGGTAGGCGGACAGGTGATTTGGGCGACCGAATTCGAGGAAGTGCGCGACACGCGCTCGGGCGGCGGGCAGTCGAAGGGCGGCGGGCTGACCGGCGGCGGAGGGGGCGGTGGCACAACGCAGGTGAGCTACAGCTATTTCGCGAACTTTGCGGTTGCGCTTGCCGAAGGACCGATCACGGGACTTGGACGCGTCTGGGCGAACGGCGAGGAGTGGGATCTTTCGAAGGTTGCGCATCGGGTGTACTTCGGTGCGGAAGACCAGATGCCGGATGCCCTGATCGCAGCCCGGGAGGAAGGGGATGTCCCTGCGTTCCGGGGTACGGCCTATATTGTATTCGAGCGCCTGGCGCTGGCGGACTTCGGCAATCGCCTCCCACAGCTGTCGTTCGAGATATTCCGTGCGGCCGACGAACTCAACGGGAAGATCCAGGGGACTGTGATCATTCCGGGGTCGGGCGAGTTTGTCTATGCGACGGAGCCGGTGCAGCGGCGCGAATTTCTGGGAGAGATGGTCGCGGAGAACGTGCACACGCGCGAGGCGTCGACCAACTGGGCCGCGTCGATGGACCAGATGCAGCGGACGCTGCCGAATGTCGGTTCGGCGTCGCTGGTGGTTTGCTGGTTCGGGGACGATCTGAGGGCGGGTGAATGCCAGATCGCGCCGCGTGTTGAGCGCGGTGAGAAGGTGACGCGGCCGGTATCGTGGTCGGTGGCGGGCTTGGGGCGCGGCGGTGCGCAGGTCGCAACGTATCAGAATGGGCGGCCGGCATACGGGGGGACGCCTTCTGATGCGAGTGTGGTGCAGGCGGTCAAGGATTTGGTCACGCGCGACATCAAGGCTGTGCTGATGCCATTCGTGCTGATGGACATCGCGGCCGATAATACGCTGGTTGATCCGTATACGGGGGCGATCGGGCAACCGCCTTATCCGTGGCGGGGGCGGATAACTGTCGATCCGGCACCGGGTGTGGCCGGGTCGCCGGACAAGACAGCGGCGGGGGGCAGCCAAGTGGCGGCGTTTGTCGGTACGGCAGCCGTCGATGACTTCGAGGTAACTGGCGAGACTGTCATCTACAGCGGTCCGGCTGAATGGAGCTACAGGCGGTTCATCCTGCACTATGCGCATTTGGCGAAGGCAGCGGGTGGCGTCGATGCGTTCGTGATCGGGACGGAATTGCGCGGACTGACATGGGTGCGTGAGGGGGCGGCGAGCTATCCGTTCGTTACGGCGCTCGGCGAGCTCGCGGCCGATGTGAAGGCGGTGCTCGGGCCGGCCACGAAGGTGACATATGCGGCCGACTGGTCAGAGTATTTCGGACACCAGCCGCAAGACGGGTCGGGTGATGTCACGTTCCATCTCGATCCACTTTGGGCGGACGGCAATATCGATGCGATCGGCATCGATGCCTATTGGCCGCTGGCGGACTGGCGCGACGGAGACGATCATCTCGACAGGGCGGACAGTTCCTCGATCTATGATCAAGCCTATCTCAGAGGCAACCTGCGCGGAGGCGAAGGGTTCGACTGGTATTATGCCTCGGACGATGACCGGCGCGGCCAACTGCGCACACCGATTACGGATGGCGCCGGTAAGCCGTGGGTGTTCCGGACGAAGGATCTCGCGGCATGGTGGGCGAATGCGCACTACGACCGTCCAGGAGGTGTCGAGAGTTCGACGCCGACGGCGTGGCAGCCGCAATCGAAACCCGTCTGGCTGATGGAGATCGGTTGTCCGGCGATCGACAAAGGCGCTAATCAGCCGAACGTTTTTTATGATCCAAAGAGCGCCGAGAGCCGCCTGCCTTATTTCGCCGCGGCGCAGCGCGACGACTATATGCAGCGCGCTTATCTGCAGGCGCTTGTCGAGGGCCTGGATCCTGACGAGGCCGGCCATGTCGCCGGAGCCAACCCGGTGTCGACGGTGTATGGGGGGCGCATGATCGATCTGGCGCGCGTGCATGTCTATGCGTGGGATGCGCGCCCGGCACCAGCCTTTCCCAACGACGAAGAGACGTGGGGCGATGCGCCAAACTGGACATTTGGGCACTGGTTGAATGGGCGTATGGCGTACATGTCGCTGCCGGCTGCGCTGCGGCGGATCTTCAATGATTACGACTTCGGCGATGTGGATGTCAGCCGGCTGGAGGGCGTGCTGCCGGGCTTTCTGATCGACCGGGTTATGTCGCTCAGGGAGGCGATCCAGACGATCGGAATGGCGTACTTCATCGACACCGTGGAAAGTGGCGCTGAAATCATACTGCGTCATCGGGGAGGGCGGACGCCCGTTGTGAGATTGACGCCGGATGAACTGGTCGAGGCCAAGCCGGGCTCGGCGCTGCTGACAGTGACGCGTGGGCAGGAAACCGATCTGCCGCATAGCGCGAAGGTCAGCTACGTGACGGCGGGAGACGATTACCGCCGGGCGGTGGCGGAGGCGCGGCGGTTGGCGGGCCGCAGCCAGCGGGTCGCAACGGCCAGTCTGGCGATGATGCTCGAAGGCGGTCATGCCCAGGCGATTGCCGAGACTTGGTTGCACGAGGCGTGGGCGGCACGCCAGCGGGGGGCGCTGGTGTTACCGCCGAGCCGGTTGGCGATCGAACCGGGCGATCAGATCGAGACGGATGAAGCCGGCACCGTTTTGCGCCACCGGGTGACGGGGGTTGGCGATCGCGGGGCGCGCGCGATCGAGACGACCAGTATAGATCCAGCGATATACCAGCCGCACGTAACCGCAGGACGTCGGGGTGATCCACCACCGCAACCGGTGACGGGTGTCGCGGATGCACTGTTTCTCGACCTGCCGATGATTGGCGAGGGCGCTGAAGAGACGGATGGATACGCCGCCCTGCATCAGGCACCGTGGCCCGGCACACTGGCACTCTACCGGTCGCCAGGCGATGATGGGTTTACGCTGGAGGCGACAGCGGGGGCGTCGGCGACAATCGGGGAATTGCGCGGGACGCTGAGGTGGGGGCCGGCAGGGCGGATCGACTATGGCGCGCAAGTGCAAGTCCGGTTG
>CAZWCL010000356.1:0-4159 GCA_964632265.1 uncultured Hyphomicrobiaceae bacterium
CTTCTTCAGGAAAACCAATCCCTCAAGCAGCACATTGCGCTGCTCGAAGAGAAGCTGCGGCTTGCCTCGCAGAAGCGGTTTGGCGCCAGCTCGGAAAAAGCCGATGATGATCAACTCGGGCTTTTCAACGAAGCCGAGCAGACATCGTCAGACAACGCCTCCCTTGAAGCGACAGCCTTGGACGACAAGACTGTCGTTCCCGAGCACACGCGCAAAAATCCGGGTCGCAAGGCGTTGCCGGATCATCTGCCGCGTCGACGCATCGAGCATGACATCGCCGACGCCGACAAGGTCTGCGGCTGTGGTTGCCAGAAAACCAGGATCGGCGAAGACGTATCGGAACAACTCGACATCGTCCCGGCGAAGATCCAGGTGCTGCAGCATGTGCGCTTCAAGTATGCCTGCCGCGCCTGTGAGGGAGTCTTGCCGGAGGCGAGCGAACAACCAGACGATGACGGCCCGACGGTGATGACAGCGCCGATGCCGCCGCAGCCGATACCGAAGTCGAACGCCTCTCCTGGTCTGCTGGCCTGGATCGCGACGGCCAAGTTCTGCGATGGCCTGCCGCTCTATCGCCTGGAAAAGATGTTCCCGCGGACCGGCGTTGTGCTGCTGCGTTCGACGATGGCGTACTGGATGATCCGCTGCGGTGATCTCATCGAGCCGCTGATCGCAAAGATGCACGCAGCCCAGATGGCTCACGATATTATCCAGATGGACGAGACAACGGTTCAGGTTCTGAAAGAGAAAGGGCGCAGCCCCCAATCGCAATCCTACATGTGGGTGAGGAGGGGTGGTCCGCCAGATCAACCCGTCATCCTGTTCGATTATGAACCCTCACGCGGCGGCAGCGTTCCCGTGCGGCTGTTGGAAGACTTCCGCGGCGTCGTGCAAACGGATGGATATGAAGGTTATAGCGGCGTGGCCAAACGTCATGACATCATCTCGGTTGGCTGCCTTGCGCACGTGCGGCGCAAGTTCGATGAGGCGTTGAAGGCCCAGCAGAAGAAAGGCCGTGGTGGCCTCGCCAAGCAGGGCTTTGACTTCATTCAACGACTGTACCGTGTCGAGCGCGAAGCCCGCGAACGAGGTCTCGATGCCGACAGCCGCAAGGCGTTGCGCGATGAAAAAGCAAAGCCCGTTTGGAATGAGATGCGCCATTGGCTCGATGGTGCTGTTGGCCAGGTGCCGCCAAAGTCGCTGACCGGCAAAGCGCTCGCCTACACGCACAAACAATGGCCACGCTTGATCTGCGTGCTCGATGACGGCCGCATCGAAATCGATAACAACCTCTGCGAAAATGCCATCAGGCCATTTGTCCTGGGAAGAAAAGCGTGGTTGTTCGCCGACACACCTGCCGGCGCCGAAGCGTCCGCCCGCCTCTACAGCCTGATCGAAACCGCCAAGGCGAACGGCCTGGAGCCCTACGCCTATCTCGCTCGCGTATTCGCTGAACTGCCCGCTGCCATCGCCGCACAAGATGACGCAGCCATCACCCAACTGCTGCCCTGGAACATCCCCGCAACCGACGCATAGCGTCGGCCACCGCGAGCCGAGATGTCAATCCCGGGTACGATCACCGGGAGATCGAGCGCTTACGATGTAAGCGGTGCGCCGCTCCCACATTGGCATCGGCCCTCAGAGCTGTGATCCTGCCGTGTCATGGAGAACGACCCAGAAGCCCTTACTGAGGACCTTAGTGAGCTAACTAAGGTCGAACCGATGCGTCGGATTGAGTTGATCACCGGCGCTGAGCGGCGGCGTAACCGGTCACATGATGAGAAGGCGTCGATTGTTGCCGAAAGCATGGTGCCAGGTGCCGTGATTGCTGACGTCGCACGGCGACACGGCCTGTCACCACAGCAACTGTATGGCTGGCGTTCGACATTACGGGCCAATGCTCACAAGCAGGCCACCCCGACGTTTTCACCGATTGTTGTTGACGATGGACCTGCGGCGGTTGTCCAGCGAGGCGGCCGAAGGATGTCCACCGAGACGCCCCGCGATGATGTTGCTCCGTCCATCGAGCTGACGATCGGCGCGGCGCGGGTCATCATTCGCGGTGCTGCCGATCAACGCACACTCGCCACTGTGCTGAAAGCTTTGAAAGGGTTCGCGTGATTGTTCCGCAAAGCGGTGTGCGTGTGCTGGTTGCGACCAAGCCGGTAGACTTTCGCAAAGGGATTGATGGGCTCGCCGCCCTGGTGCAGGAGCATCTGCGTCTGGATCCGTTCACTGGCACCGTGTTTGTGTTCCGGCCTAAGCGGGCGGACCGCGTGAAGTTACTCGTGTGGGACGGCAACGGCTTGGTGATGATCTACAAGCGCCTGGATGAGGGCAAGTTCCGTTGGCCTCGGATCGAAGACGGCGTCATGCGCCTGTCGCCGGCACAACTCTCAGCGCTGCTAGAAGGTATTGATTGGACGCGTGTTCATAGCCGCCGTGTCCCACGGCCCACAGCCGTGCAATGATGTGTGATAACAGGTGATCCGTTGTAGCGCTCCGGCCGGCAAATCAGTCAGTTTTGGGCCATGCCGGCACTTCAAACATTGCCGAACGATGTCGAGGGCCTGAAAGCGCTCATTCTTGCCGAGCGTGCCGCCCATGCTGCCGATCGTGACCAATGGCGAATGCGCAATGCACGTCTCGAAGCGATCGTTCGTCAACTTCGCCGCTTGCAGTTCGGGCGCAAGTCCGAGAAGCTTGAGCCTGACCAGTTGAACCTTGCATTGGAAGATCTGGAAGCGGCCGCTGCCTCGATTGAGGCTGAGCAGGAGCGGACTGATGAGGCCGTCAAGAAGCGACGGACCAGCGAACGCCGCCGCAACCGTGGCCACCTGCCAGAACATTTGACCCGCGAAGAGATTATCATTGAGCCGGACGATAAGGACTGCCCGTGCTGCGGCGGTGCCCTGCATGTCATCGGCGAAGATGTCTCGGAACGTCTCGACCGTATCCCGGCGAAGCTGAAGGTGATTGTCACGCGTCGGCCGAAGTATGCCTGCCGGTCATGTACGGATGGTATTGTCCAAGCACCGGCACCAGCGCGGTTGATCACTGGCGGCCTGCCGACCGAAGCGTTCGTCGCCGATGTATTGGTCTCGAAGTATGCCGACCATCTGCCATTGTACCGTCAGAGCCAGATCCTCGGCCGAGATGGTATCGAGATCCATCGTTCGACATTGGCGCACTGGGTCGGCTTTGCGGCTTTTGAGTTGAGCCCGTTGCATGCCCGTCTGCTTGAGATCCTCAAGACATCACCCAAACTGTTTGCCGATGAAACGCCCTGTCCGGTGCTTGATCCAGGACGCGGGCGGACCAACAAGGGTTATCTGTGGGCGGTTGCCCGTGATGACCGGCCTTGGCAGGGAGATGGGGGCGGCAGCGACCCACCGTTGGTCGCCTACACATACGCGCCGGGCCGTGGGGCTGAGCACGCCAAGCGCATGCTTGCAGGCTTCACCGGCATCCTCCAGGTCGACGGCTATGCCGCCTACAACAAGCTCGAGCCTGATCTGACTTTGGCGTTCTGCTGGTCGCACTTTCGGCGACGGTTCTATGACATCGCCAAGAGCGGCAACGCACCGATCGCGACGGAGATCCTTCGTCGGATCAGTGAGCTTTATGACATTGAGGCCGAAATCCGCGGCCGTTCTGCACAAGAGCGCCGTGCCGTCAGGCAGGCGCGAGCCAAGGGCCTCGTCGATGACTTCAAGAACTGGCTCGAAAAACAGCTCGGCCGTGTTCCTAAGAGTTCGACGATTGCCGAGGACATGCGCTACGGCCTCAAGCGTTGGGACGGGCTTAGTCGATACCTCGATGACGGTCGCATCGAGATGGACACCAACACCGTTGAGCGATCGATCAGGCCGATTGCGCTCAATCGCAAGAACGCACTCTTCGCCGGTTCTGATGAAGGTGGCACCAACTGGGCCGTCATCGCCTCGCTCATCGAGACCTGCAAACTCAACGACGTCAACCCACATGCCTGGTTGACCGACACGCTCTCCAAGCTCGTCAATCACTGGCCGCAAAGCCGTATCGACGAATTGATGCCGTGGGCCTACGCCGACACCGTCAATGTGTGATCGGTGAACCGCTTACAGAGCCGACGGAACCGTTTGTGGTTCATGTCGACACCGTCGCGACGTAGCAAGAT
>CAZWCL010000357.1:0-4158 GCA_964632265.1 uncultured Hyphomicrobiaceae bacterium
CCGCTTTATCGACCTGGGCGATATTCAAGGCTATCGCGGCGATATTTGCACCGATCCGGTCACCTGTGGAGCCGGCAGCCGCGACAAGCTGTATATCGACGACATGCACGCCCACGAATTCAAGGTCGGTCTGCGCTATCACTTCGGTGGCGGTCGTCCGGCGCCAGCGGTTTACAAATAGAATTTGGCTCGACGCCCACGGCGAGCTGCTACGGAAAGCCGGCCTGCGAGGCCGGCTTTTTCGTATGCCGGGCCATGGTCTCGCGGCCAAGGTGTCGCAGCTGGGCGACGGCGTGATCAGGCGGTGCGCTGGCAGCGGACTCGCCGTTAACGTCGTCGAGGAATGGTTTCGGCTCCGAATGACTGCCAGCTATTGATTTTCCGGGGTCCTGTCTTCTATATGTGGCGATCCGGCCAGATGGTGGCGCACATCAGCGGCACCGGGCTTGAATTCGGGCTTAATCCGTTACAATCCGTCGTCGTGTACGCGCCTCGCTTTTTTGTGCATGAGGCCGCAGGCGGGTTCGGGAAATGTTATTCGGCGGCCCAGGGTCGCCGACGCGGGCGTGGTGGAATTGGTAGACACGCCAGATTTAGGTTCTGGTGGCGCAAGCCGTGGGGGTTCAAGTCCCTCCGCCCGCACCATATACGAGACAAAAGGTTGTCGACCGGGCCCCATCGGCGCTCTGGCGGGACCTTAAGATCAACACGCAAAGCAAGGGCGCCAAGGGGCGTTGAGTTACGATCGATGCAGATTACTGAGACGGTGGCAGACGGCCTCAAGCGCGAACTGGAAGTCGTTCTTGCAGCAGATGAGCTGACAGAGCGCCGCGACATGCGGCTCGACGAGCTGAAGGACACCGTTCAGATAAAGGGGTTTCGGCGCGGCAAAGTGCCGTTGGCGCATCTCAAGAAGGTATACGGACGCCAGTTGATGGCGGAAATCCTGCAGGCCGCCGTCGAGGAGACCAGCCAGAAAGCCATCGATGAGCGTGATGAACGGCCCGCCAACCAGCCGAAAATCGATTTTCCCGAAGATGAAGCGACAGTGGAATCGGTGATCGAAGGAAAGGCTGATCTGTCGTATTCGATGAGCTACGAAATCATTCCGAAGTTTGAGGTTGTCGACTTCGGTTCGCTAAAGCTCGAGCGCCTCACGAGTGATGTTGAAGACGAAGAGATTGACAAGGCGATCAAGCAACTCGCCGAGCGCAACGTGGCGTACGAGCCTGTCGAGGATGAGGCGTCGGGCGAGGGCTACAAGGTGACTGTCGACTTCGAAGGCAAGATCGAGGGCGAGGCTTTCGAGGGAGGCACGGCAGAAGGCATTGAGCTGTTCATCGGGCAGGGCGGCTTCATCCCCGGCTTCGAAGAGGGTATCAAGGGCGCAAAAAGCGGTGAACAGCGGGTCGTCAATGTGACGTTCCCCGAGGACTATCCGGTCGATACGCTCAAGGGTAAAGAGGCGGTTTTCGACGTTGTGGCGAAAGAGGTCGCCAAGCCGAAAGAACCCGAGATCGACGACGAGTTTGCCAAGACGCTTGGTGCGGACAGTCTCGAGAAGCTGCGCGAGATGGTGTCGGAGCAGATGGAGCGCGAATACGCACAGGTGTCGCGCATGAAGTTGAAGCGGGCGCTGCTCGATGAATTGAATGAGCGGCACGATTTCGATCTGCCACCTTCATTGGTCGATGCCGAGTTCGACGGGATCTGGAACCAGGTCACGCAGCGCATGCAACAGGAGGGGCGGACTTTCGAGGACGAAGAAAAGTCCGAGGAGGAACTGCGCAAGGACTACCGGGATGTCGCTGAACGGCGGGTGCGTCTTGGCCTGCTGATTGGCGATATTGGTGAGCGCCACAGCGTGGAAGTCAGCCAGGAAGAGCTGCGTGAGGCGTTGTTCCGCGAGGCCCAGCAGTATCCAGGACAGGCGCGCGAAGTCTACGAGTTCTATGAGAAAACACCGGGCGCAATTGCTCAGCTCAGAGCACCGATCTTCGAGGACAAGGTTGTTGATATAATCATCGCCGGCGCCGATGTGACCGACAAGAAGGTCTCGGTTGAGGAATTGGCGAAGCCGCTCGACGAGGATGAGGCTGGCGGTGACGCGAGTGAGAGCGCAACCGAAACCGAAACGGGGACCTCAGAGCCGGACGCGTCGAAGACCGAGTGATTCCCGTTCAGCCGTTCGCTTGCCGGTGAACGTCTCTTGATGGGGCGCGTTGGAATAGCCGCACTATGGTCGCGGGTATGTGGTGCCGGAACGCGCCATGTGTGAGATGGTGTGGTGTAAAGTCTTCGCTGCGGCTGCGGTGCTGCAACGGTTGGTCCGCCGGTCGCCAGCGCATATGTTGAGCACACCAGATTTCGAGTCGCCGCCAGCTTCGCTCGGTGGTGATGGCCTGCAATAAAACAAACGTCCGGAGAAAAATGCGCTGATGTTCGATCCCATTCACACGATCAAGAGTTCGTTCTGGCCAACGGTCATCGAGCAGAGCGCACGTGGTGAGCGTGCGTTTGATCTGCCCTCGCGGATGCTCAAAGACCGCATCATCTTTGTTACGGGACCGATCGAGGATGCGGTTTCGACGTCGGTCTGCATGCAGCTTCTCTTTTTGGAATCGGAGAACCCGAAGAAAGAGATCTCCATGTATATCAACTCTCCCGGTGGGGTCGTGACCGCCGGCATGGCGATATACGATACGATGCAGTTCATTCGTCCGCCAATCGCGACACTTTGCATCGGACAGGCGGCTTCGATGGGTTCGCTGCTTTTGGCGGCGGGCGACAAGGGTATGAGATTTGCGCTCAATAATGCGCGTGTGATGGTGCACCAGCCATCGGGCGGCTTTCAGGGGCAGGCCTCGGACATCGAGCGGCATGCCCAGGACATCATCAAAATGAAGCGGCGCCTCAACGAGGTTTACGTCAAGCATACCGACCAGGACTACGACACGATTGAACGGACGCTCGATCGTGACCACTTCATGACAGCGGATGAAGCCAAGGAGTTCGGCTTGATTGACAGGGTGCTGGTTTCCCGCGACGAAATCGCGCCCCCGGTCGAGCCATCGCCCTCCGGAGATTAACGATCTAACGATGCGGGGGCGCCCAAGCGTCGTGGCGCCCCCGTTCTCAGGCGGATTGTCGCGGATTGCGGCATCGCTTCGGTTCCTGCAAACTGTGATTTGGTTCGCTTAAGGCCGTGTCGGGCATGATTTGCGCGCAATTTTTGCATTAGGTCGGTTGTGTATGGTTTGACGGCGCGCAGCAGGCCAAATTTGTCACACTACTGTTGCGAATGAAGCCCCGCGCCGCGATCAGGCGGGCGCAGGATCGTAATCCAACCTTGATCCGAAGTCGGTCAGATGCTCAGATCGTGTCATCAGTTTTGCTTCGTTTCTTTGTTCGCGTCGGGATCGAGCGGTTTGACGCCCTTGGTTGCGCGATACGATTGCGGTTACGATGTTTGATGAAATGACCGTGCCATCGGGCACAGTGCTGTCACGTTGTTACGTGGCAGGTCGAAAAGGATAAGAGAAGCGGATGGCGAGCCAGGAAAAAAACACTCTCTATTGTTCCTTCTGCGGTAAGAGCCAGCATGAAGTGCGCAAACTGATCGCCGGACCGACCGTGTTCATCTGCGACGAATGCGTCGAGCTTTGCATGGACATCATCCGCGAAGAGAATAAGAGCACGCTCGTGAAGTCGAGAGACGGGGTGCCGACACCGGAAGAGATCAAGGGTGTCCTGGATAGCTACGTCATTGGACAGGATCACGCCAAGCGGGTGCTTTCGGTTGCGGTGCACAACCACTACAAGCGGCTCAATCATGCGTCCAAGAACTCTGATGTCGAGTTGGCCAAGTCGAATATCCTGTTGGTCGGGCCAACCGGGTGCGGCAAGACGTTGCTTGCGCAGACGCTGGCAAGAATTCTGGACGTGCCGTTCACAATGGCCGACGCAACGACGTTGACCGAGGCGGGGTACGTCGGTGAGGACGTCGAAAACATTATCCTCAAGCTTCTCCAAGCGGCTGATTATAACGTCGATCGGGCGCAGCGCGGTATTGTCTACATCGACGAGGTCGACAAGATTTCGCGCAAGTCGGACAATCCTTCGATTACCCGCGATGTCTCGGGCGAAGGCGTGCAGCAG
>CAZWCL010000358.1:0-4134 GCA_964632265.1 uncultured Hyphomicrobiaceae bacterium
CTCGTGAGCGGCCAATTTCGTCTCGCATCGCGACCTCACTGAGTTCTTCAACAGCGTGCTATAGCTCATGATCCCTCTTTTCTTATCAGCGTTCAGGACCCATATCCACGCTGCGCGGTTGCCTCAACGGAGGGACCGAATTGAAGCACGATCGGCTGTGTCGCTACGGGGCGCCGCCGATAGGTGGAGGATTGAAAATGAATTTCGAAAAGTACACTGACCGAGCCAAAGGGTTCGTGCAAGCCGCTCAAAACCTTGCGCTTCGAGAGAACCACCAACAAGTCGCACCCGAGCATCTCTTGAAGGTTCTGCTCGACGATAACGAAGGTCTGGCGGCCGGCTTGATTCAGCGGTCCGGCGGTGATGCCAAGCGTATTCTGGCAGGCGCGGAGGCGCTTCTGGCAAAACGCCCGCAGGTGTCGGGCGGCGGTGCGGGCCAGATTTATCTGGCGCCTGAACTCGCGCGGGTTTTCGAACAAGCGGAAAAGGTTGCAGACAAGGCCGGCGATCAGTTCGTGACGACCGAACGGTTGTTGCTGGCGCTGGCACTCGAGAAATCGAGCGATGCCGGACGTTTGCTCGAGCAGGAGGGTGCGCAACCAGACCGCATCAATCAGGCCATCAATGAGCTGCGCAAAGGCCGTACGGCTGACAGTGCGTCGGCCGAAGAAGGCTATGATGCGTTGAAGCGTTATGCGCAGGATCTTACGGCGGCGGCGTCGGAGGGCAAGCTCGATCCGGTCATCGGCCGGGACGAGGAAATTCGCCGGGCGATCCAAGTGCTGTCACGGCGCACGAAAAACAATCCTGTACTGATCGGTGAGCCCGGCGTCGGCAAGACGGCGATCGCGGAGGGGCTGGCACTGCGCATCGTCCACGGCGACGTCCCGGAAAGCCTCAAGGACAAAAAGCTCATGGCGCTCGATATGGGCAGCCTCATCGCCGGCGCGAAGTATCGCGGTGAATTCGAAGAACGGCTCAAGGCCGTGCTTTCAGAAGTGCAGGCAGAAGCGGGAAAGATCATTCTATTTATCGATGAGATGCACACGCTGGTTGGCGCGGGCAAGACAGAGGGGTCGATGGATGCGTCGAACCTGCTGAAACCGGCGCTCGCACGCGGGGAATTGCATTGTGTCGGCGCGACGACGCTGGATGAATACCGCAAACACGTGGAGAAGGATGCGGCGCTGGCGCGGCGTTTCCAACCAGTGTTTGTCGACGAGCCGACGGTCGAGGACACGATATCGATCCTTCGCGGCCTTAAGGAAAAATACGAGTTGCACCACGGTATCCGGATTACGGACGCTGCGCTCGTCTCCGCGGCCATGCTGTCGAACCGCTACATCACAGACCGGTTTTTGCCGGATAAGGCGATCGACCTTGTTGACGAGTCCGCATCGCGCCTCCGGATGCAGGTCGATTCAAAGCCGGAGGAACTCGACGAACTCGATCGCCGCCTGATCCAGCTCAAGATCGAGCGAGAGGCGCTGGCGAAAGAAGAAGATGCCGCGTCGAGGGACCGGCTCGGCAATATCGAGAGCGAAATCGCCAATCTCGAGGAACGCTCGCATGCGATGACACAACGCTGGGAGCAGGAAAAATCCAAACTCGGCGATGCTCAAAAGATCAAGGAAGAACTCGATCAACGGCGGACTGAACTCGAGTTGGCGCAACGACGCGGGGATCTTGGCCGGGCCGGCGAGCTTTCCTACGGCGTCATCCCGCAGCTCGAAAAGCAGATTGCTGATATCGAAGCCCAGGGCGACGATGGCCAGGTGGCCATGGTCGAAGAAGCCGTGCAACCGGATCATATCGCCTACGTCGTCTCGCGCTGGACGGGTGTGCCGGTTGATAAGATGCTTGAAGGCGAGCGTGGGAAGCTATTGCGGATGGAAGATGAACTCGCGCGGCGGGTGATTGGCCAGAAGGAAGCTGTCGAGGCGGTGTCGAAGGCGGTACGACGCGCGCGCGCCGGCTTGCAAGACCCGAACCGGCCAATAGGCTCGTTCATGTTCCTCGGGCCGACCGGTGTCGGCAAGACGGAGTTGACCAAGGCGCTCGCCGACTTCCTGTTTGATGATGACCAGGCGATGGTGCGCGTCGACATGAGCGAGTTCATGGAAAAGCATTCCGTTGCCCGCCTTATCGGTGCGCCACCGGGATACGTCGGCTATGAGGAAGGCGGTGCGCTGACCGAGGCTGTTCGGCGCCGGCCGTATCAGGTCGTGCTGTTCGATGAGATCGAAAAGGCGCATCCGGACGTCTTCAATGTGCTGCTGCAGGTGCTGGACGATGGCCGCCTGACGGACGGTCAGGGGCGCACGGTCGACTTTCGCAATACGCTCATCATTATGACGTCGAATGTCGGGGCCGAGATGCTGGTTGCGCAGACGGAAGGCGAGGAGGTTTCTGCCATCCGCGAGTACGTGCTCTCGGAACTCAGGACGAAGTTTCGGCCCGAATTTCTCAATCGGCTTGACGACATCGTACTGTTCGAACGCCTCAAGCAGGGTCAGATGTCGGCGATCGTCGATATCCAGCTCGGCCGTCTCGAGAAGCTGCTTGCCGATCGCAAGATTTCGCTCGAACTCGATGAGAGCGCCAAGGCATGGCTGGCAGAGCGCGGGTATGAGCCAGCTTATGGCGCCCGTCCGCTGAAGCGCGTGATCCAGCGGTATGTGCAGGACCCGCTTGCCGAAATGATTCTTGCGGGTAACGTGCACGATGGCGAAACGGTGCACGTGACGGCGAACGGCAACGGTCTCGTGATCAACGGCGAAGAGGTGCGCGTTGCTGCTTAATAGTGCTCGCCATCTTGATCCGTTTTGGCAGCAAACAGACGGGCGGTCTCCGCGCGGGCGGCGCAGGCGCCGGCTCGCGGGGGCCGTTCGAAGGATGCTGTTCGTTTAGCGAACAAAGGCGTGAGCGAAATAGAGCCTACTTGCTTGCGGTGCGCACAGGGGCGCGGCGCAGCAGGTGCTCGATGCGGGCGCGCTCACGTTGGTAGGCGGCAAGCTCGCGGCCGGAGAGTTTGCGGGCGCGGGGAACTCGGATCTTGAGGGGGTTCACGAAGCGCTTGTTCACCAGCATTTCATAGTGAAGGTGGGGGCCGGAGGATAGCCCGGTGGAGCCCACATAGCCGATGACCTGACCTTGCCGAACTTTCATGCCGGGGCGTATGCCGGATGCAAAGCGGTGAAGGTGGGAGTAGGCGGTCTTGTAGCCGTTTGCGTGCCGGATGCGGATGTGGTTGCCGTAGGCTCCGCGCCGCTTTGCGAGTTCGATGACACCGCGACCGGCGGCAAGGATGGGGGTGCCGGTGGGAGCGGCCCAGTCGGCCCCGGTATGCATGCGCCGGTCTCCGTGAATTGGGTGGCGCCGGTAGCCGAAGCCCGAGGTCAGACGCACGTTGCTGCCGCGGACCGGCTTGCGCATGAGAAACTTTTTCGAGTTCTCGCCTTCCTGATCGTAGTATTCGACAGAACCATCTTGTGAGCGAAAACGCCAGAACCGCCGCTTCTCGCCGCCTGTCGTGACGGCGGCATAAAGCAGCTCGCCGAGTTCGTATTTGCCGTTGGGCTTCGGCTTTTGCTCGTAGAAAAGTTCAAGCTGGTCACCGTCCTGGACGCGCCGCCGGAAATCGATTTCGTAAGCATTAATCTTGAGGATTTTCATGATCTTCGCCGGTGGCAGCTTCTGCATGAGTGCCGCATCGTAGATACTGGCGTAGAGGGAGGCGTCACTGGCGGCTGCTTCTTCGAAACTGCTTGCGGTCATAAGGATGCGCGGATCGAAGTCACGGTCGGCGACGAACTCGCCGCCATCGCTTCGTTTGACGGTAACGAGATGCTGGTTGAGCGGCCCGAAGATGGCAAATGCCTCGGGCTCCATGTGGTCGCCATGGGGGACGAGACGGACCCGTATTTCGTGGTCCCGTGGCAGGGTAACGTTCGAGACGACGGTGGCAGCGGCGTCGACCATTGCCCGGCTTTGCCAGGATGTTGCCCCCATGCGGCGCAGGATGCCCACGAGCGCTATTGGTTCGCCGATACGTACGACGCGGACTTCGCTACGCTCGAGGCTGGTGGAATCCGATCCGGCCGGGCGTGATTCGGGCGGCGAAATCGATCTGCC
>CAZWCL010000359.1:0-4133 GCA_964632265.1 uncultured Hyphomicrobiaceae bacterium
ACGCGAGACGCTGGCCTCGTCGGTGCCGCTCAGGCGCGACGACGGCACTCTTCTTCAATTAAAGGCATGGCGATGCCGTTATGATAGCTCGCTCGGCCCGACGAAGGGCGGGATACGCTTGCATGAAAATGTTTCAGCAGACGAAATCCAGACGCTTGCGTTCTTGATGACGATGAAGTGCGCGCTCGTCGGTCTGCCTTTTGGCGGTGGCAAAGGCGGGGTGGCAGTCAAAGCCGGTGATCTGTCCTTCGCCGAACGCGAGCGGGTGGTGCGCGGCTACGTGCGCGCTGTTACCAGTCTGCTCGGACCCGATCGCGACATTCCGGCGCCGGACGTTGCGACGGGCGAGACTGAGATGGCCTGGATGGTGGATGAGTATTCCGACTTCGTCGGCTGTATCGAACCCGCGGCGTTTACCGGCAAGCCTGTCAGTCTGGGCAGCGTCGAACAGCGTACGCCGGCAACTGGCCGCGGTGGCTACATTGTGCTGAGCAGCGTGCGTGATCGATTGGCTCTGTTTGGGCGCCCGATGACGATCGCGATACAGGGCTTCGGAAATGCAGCAACATGGTTCGCCCGGCGCGCCGCGGAAGAGGGCCATCGGGTCGTCGCGGTTTCCGATTCCCGCGGCATAATCCTCAACGAGGAAGGGCTCGACATCGAAGCGCTGGCCGAGCACAAGGCGGCGAAGGGCCCGGTAGCCGAATTTGACGGTGGGACGCCGGGCCGCGGCGAGGATATCGTCGGCATCGAATGCGACGTTCTGGTTTTCGCCGCACTCGGCGGGGTCGTCGATCGCCGGAACGCGGATGACTTGAGAGCACGCGTCATTCTTGAACTGGCGAACGCGCCGGTCCGCCCGGAAGCCGACGAAATCCTGCGCGCGCGCGGCATTATTACGGTCCCTGACATCCTGGCAAACAGCGGTGGCGTTACGATATCGCATGTCGAGTGGTGTCAGAATCGCGCCGGACTCGACTGGGAACCGGATCGTGTCGCTCAACGCCTTGAAAAGGTCCTGACATCTGCCGCCCGAACAGTGCTTGCGACAATGGACCAGTATGGTCTCGATATGCGCACGGCAGCTTATGCTGTTGCGCTGCAACGAATTTGCGCGGCGATCACTTCACGCGGCACGGCCGAAAGGTTCAACAGCCGGGGCTGAGCATGTCTGATCGCTCGTAACGGCGAAGGGCGGGCGCACTGCGACATCTTAGATCGGAACGCCGCGATCGAAGGCTAGCACCGCCCCGGCCAGATAGAGCGAGCCGCAAATCACGATGCGCTTCTCCCCCGGTTCCACCGAGATAATCTGGCGCAGCGCGTCGAGTACGCCGCCCGCTTCGCAGACAGGCAGGCCGGCGGTCGAAATCCGGTCGGTGAGTTCGCTAAGGTCGAGGGCCCCGCCTGGATTGCCGGGGATCGGCACTGCAAGAACTTCGCGCGCAAGTTCTCGCAGCGGCGCAACGAAGCCTTCCACATCCTTGCGCTGCATCATGCCGATGACCAGAAAATTGGGCTTCGGGCCACGCTCTTCGAGGTCAGCGAGAAACTGGCCGATCGCCACCCCGGCGGCCGGATTGTGACCGCCATCCAGCCAAACTTCTGTGCCTTCGCCAACCATCTGGGCCAGCACACCATTATTCAGCCGGCTCATACGCCCGGGCCACTCGACCGAAGCAAGGCCAGTGTCAATGGCCTCTTCAAAGACATCGAAGGGCGGCGCCGCATTGACGAGCGCTGCAATGGCAACACCAGCGTTGGTGATCTGGTGTCGCCCGTCAAGCGCCGGCAGACGGCAATCGAGTACCCGGTCCGCGCCTTGGTAGACGAAGCGCCCATTCTGTTCGTAGGCATCGACGTCGCGGCCCCAGACGACCGTTGGCGCCCCGACACGCGCGGCAATCTCTTCGAGGACGGTAAGGGCCGGTTCTGGCTGCGGGGCGATTACGACGGGCACATCCGTCTTGATAATGCCCGCCTTCTCGCGCGCAATGTCCTCAATGTTGTCGGCGAGAAGCTCGGTGTGGTCGAGCGAGACGGGAGTGATGACGGAAACAGCGGGCCGGGGAATAAGGTTGGTGGCGTCGAGGCGGCCGCCGAGGCCCACTTCGAGCAGTACGACATCGGCCGGCTGTTCGGCGAAGGCGAGAAAGGCCGCGGCTGTCGTCATCTCGAAGAACGTCATTGCCGCGCCGGCATTGGCCGCGACCACGCGCCGCAGCACATCGACCAGCTTTTCTTCCGTTATGTCTTCGGAAGCACCCGGCCGGCTGGCAAGACGGATGCGTTCATGAAAGCGCACGAGGTGCGGTGACGTGTAGGTGTGTACCCGGTAGCCGGCCGCCTCCAGCATCGCGCGCATGAAGGCGGTGGTCGAACCTTTCCCATTGGTCCCGGCGATATGAATAACCGGTGGCAGGCGCCGCTGCGGTGCGCCGAGTTTCTCGAGCAATTCGGCAATCCGCTCAACCGATAAATCTATCAGTTTGGGATGGAGGTTGAGGAGATCCTCAAGTAAAGCCTCACTGGTGACGACAGGTGCCATGGCAGGTCTCGTGGATCCTGAGCAGTATGATTGCAGACGTATTGCGAATGAACGGCTGCCGTATGGCAGGCAGTGGCCCGGGTTTAAGAGCTATCGCTAGTTCTTGTCGGCACCCGCATCAGGTTTAGCCTTCGCGTTCTGCTTTGCCTCGGTCACGTCTTCGCCATCACTGACGACGACATCGGCGTTGACACAGCCGTTGGCCGACCCGGCCGCCTTGCCGTTGGCATCTGCGGGCGACTTGTGTTTGGAGGGGGCACCGTTGGTCTTATCCGGCGTCGGCGTCTTGCCTGTCCCACCGTTCTTGGCCGCAGCGGCGAGTTTCTGTTTGGCCGGCGCAGGCGGGTGAGATGGCGTCTTGGTCGGTGTCCCCGTCTGCGCTTTGTCCGGCGTACTTGCCGGTTGATCCGACCCGATCATGAGCGGCGCTTTTTCGGCCTTTGCATCCCTCGCGCTATTGGCCATCATCAACCGGCAAACGCGCGCGAGCGTTTCGCGCATCTGATGGCGGTGAACAACCATATCGATCATGCCGTGCTCAAGAAGATACTCTGCGCGCTGAAAACCTTCTGGGAGCTGTTCACGGATGGTCTGCTCGATCACACGCGGTCCGGCAAAACATATAAGCGCGCCGGGTTCAGCAATGTGGATATCGCCCAACATCGCATAGGATGCCGTAACACCACCCGTAGTCGGGTCGGTAAGCACGACGATGTATGGCAGGCTCGCTTCGCGTAGACGCTGTACGGCGATGGCCGTGCGCGGCATCTGCATAAGCGAGAGAATTCCTTCCTGCATCCGCGCACCGCCGGAGGCGGCAAACAGGATGAACGGCGCTTTCAATTCGACGGCACGCATCATCGCAGCGACAACAGCCTCGCCGGCGGCCATGCCGAGCGAACCTCCCATGAACCGGAAGTCCTGGGCGGCGGCGACGATGTCTCGTCCGTCAAGTTGCCCTTCGCCGACGAGCACGGCATCACTCATTTCAGTCGAAGTTCGCGCATCCTTGATGCGATCGCTATAGCGTCGCCCGTCGCGAAACTTGAGCGGGTCAGCGGGAACCTCCGGGAGTGGTACGGATTTATACTGACTATTGTCGAACAGACTGGCGAGGCGGGCATCAGCACGCATACGCATGTGGTAGTCGGATCCAGGCACGACGAACTGATTGGCCTCGAGGTCCTTGTAGAAGACCATCTGGCCAGTTTCCGGACATTTGACCCACATGTTGTCCGGGATTTCTCGCTTCGTCGTCAGGAAGCTCGTGATTCGGGGTCTGACGACATTGCTGATCCAGTTCACGCCTAGACGCGCTCCTCATGTCAGGGAAATTTAAAACGGCGGGGCTGCATCGCGACATCATGCAGGAGCCGGACCGTTTGCCAATCCTCCCCCGAAATCACCTTTAAATTATGCAGACTTCAGGGGCGCAGACAGTTCCGATACCGTACTTAGGACGCGTGCAACCGTTTTACCAGTCGCCCGGCCATGCTCGTCCAAAGAGTCGCCGATTGCGTTAACCAAGGCGGATCCGACAACGACACCATCAGCACCGGCGGCGATCGCCTTGGCTTGCTTGGGG
>CAZWCL010000360.1:0-4123 GCA_964632265.1 uncultured Hyphomicrobiaceae bacterium
GTAATAAGAGGGCAGGCCGCCGGCGAGCGCCCATTCGGAGTGGCCGTCGGCAAGAAGACGGCGGTCGAAGTAGGTCGAGCGACTAATCCGGCGGCGCTCACCAGAGCGGTCGATCAAGGTGATTTCGACGTCGTTACTGCCGGTGGTCAGAGCAAGGCCAGCCAGGTCGTAGTTGCCGGGCTGCAGCCTCAGACGGCGGACGACGACGCCATTGACCGAGATTTCGGCTTCGGATGGTGTTTCGACCAGAAATGAGTGGGTGGCGGTAACGCGTGAGGCCGTGTCGGGCTGAAGTTTGCGAGGGGCCTTCTCGATGGCAACGCCAAGGATATCGTTGACACGCTGGAAACCCGCCGTGCGGGTGGCGGTATCGCCGGCCTGCAGGCGGATGGCCATTTCGGGGCGGTCGTAGACGATGCGGCTGGTTTGGCGCTTCAAGCCGCTTTGATGCTTATAGGTGCACACGGCGCCGCGCGGGCAGCGCTCAGAATCGACAGCGCCATCGTAGCTACCCTTGTTCTGGATGACGACCCCGCCCAGGCGGATGGCGGATTGCAATTCAACGTGTAGGCTGGAACGTTCTTTCGTGTTTTGGCCAGCCCATAGGTGCTCGGCACCGGCGGTGACGTTGAGGTAACCAGAAATGGCCGCCGGCTCCGGTGCGGCGGCGCTGGCGACGGTTTGGCGGAAGCCGCCAAGGTCAATCTTCTTCGCTGCCTTGAGATCGGCCCGTGAGACGAGCTTGAGAGCAACCTCCGAGTGGTCGAACTGAAGTTCAGCGCCGCTCTTGCCAAGGCTTGCGATATCGATGCGGCCGTTCTGGTCCGGGAGCGCCCGAATCGCAGCAATAACATCGGGTTTGACGTGCTTTCCAAGCAACCGCAGAAGCTTGGCCTTACGCACCCAGATGCGGTCCTCGGGATCTATGCGGGCAACGAGTTCGCCGAGCGTTGCGGTGCCGTCGCGCAGCGGGACCGGCATGACCAAGGCGCGGCCGGTGGTGTTGAGCTTCATGGGCGTCGCTGCGGACGGGGCAGATTGGACCGGGGAGGATTGGGCAAGAGCGACAGGCGTGTAGACGTGCAGAAGCGTCCCGATGCCTACGATCAGCAGCACGAGTAGGTTCAAAAACCGTGTGTCCGCTGGGATCGTATGGTCCCGGGTTGTTCTCATCACCATTCCAGTTTTAGCGCATTACCCCTCCGGTTCGGGCCGGACGATGCTGTTTATCGGGGCGATTGCTAGCCATATCTCGCTCGCGGCCGTTTACTTGGGTTTGAAATCAATTGCAGCGCGGACCTTGCCGGCGCCTGCCGGCACGGTTACCGGGAGGACAAAGCGGCGGCGCTTGCCGGGTTGGACGAGGCCGATGCCGACTTTCTGGTCAAGGAAAGACGATGAAAGGGTTTTGGCCCAGCCGCGACCGCGCAGGCGGATTGTGGCGTCCGGCAGGAGCGCATGCACCGGTGAAGGATTATAGACGGTGATGACGGGGTTGCGCTCGCCGCTGCGGTTTCGTGCGAGGCTGCTGGCGACGAGCTTGAGGGCTGGCCGGCCGCGCGGCGGGGCAACGTTAATGACAACACCAAAGGCCATCACGACCTGCACCTGGTTAGGTGCCCGCTTCGTCCTGACGGGGAGCTGGCGGAGAGTGAGCAGGAAGCTGCGGCTTTTCTTGATCAGTGGTTCGCCGACCCAAGTCAGACGGAAGACCTGCGATGCGCCGGGGCGGATGAGCGTTTGTGGCGGGAAGACGAGGAAGTCGTTCGAGACGGCACCGCTGCGCGACTTGCCGTTGCGGTCGACGGTGAGGCTCTTCAGTACGGCCTCAACGGGTAAGGGAGCAGCCGACGTGTTGCGCACAACGACCGAAGACCGGCTCTTGGAGCCGGCGGATTTCAATTCGATGTGAGTTGGTGAAACGCTCATGGCAAAGGCACCTTCCGGTGCCGATGCCAAGAGCGATGCGGTCGCCAGCGCTACGGTCGCCGCAGCATGTCTCAATTTCATTCCTCGGCCCTTCGTTTCCAGTTGGAGCGTGGAGGGCTGCTCGTCTTGAGCCTGGGACGCGAGACAAAATATGCGGGACAGAAAACGCGGGACTGAGGCCTGAAGGCAGCGCTCTTGTTTATTGCGGGGTCAATGTGACGACGAGCACGTCGGCGTAGCCACCCGCCGTCATCGGCAACGTGTTTGCTTGCGGTGTGATATCAACGGTGAGGTTGCCACTGGCAGCGCCCGTCGTTGCGTCAGTATCCGAGGAAGCGGCGCTGGTGTCGAGGGATGGTGCTGCGCCGCCGTAAGATGCCGTCGCGGTATAGTGGATGACGTCCTCGAAGCTGGCGCTCGGTGCGGTCGGGCCCGTCAGGCCGGTGTTGGTGGTGGTTAGCGTGACATCCGAGATCGCGCTGCAAACAACGTTTGCCACGGTGACCGTCGACAAGGCCGATGTGTCCACAATACCGCTGTTGACGGTGATCACTCGTGACTGCAGGGCGCCGGTCGCAGTGCCGGCGATCGTGCAGAAGTCAGCTACCGTGGCATTGAGGTTGATATTCTGGGTTGCCGTCTGGGCTTGCGATGCCTGGGTCCAGGCAACGAGGGCGAAGGCTGCAATCAGCAGCCGAACAAAACTATTCATAACCGTCTCCACAACTCATGTTCAAAAATCCAGCCCAGCGGTTCCGTGGAGCCGCGAAGCACTGGTTCTACACTTGATTCGGAGTATCCCAGAACGCGGTTAATGCCGCCTTAAAGGACGTGCCGAATCGATGCAGGGGTTCTGGCGCAGGTGATCTGATGGATGAGATGTCAGCGGAGCTGGGCGCGCTGGGTATGTCGTTTGATCCGTTTGACATGGGCCATTTGACGGGAGACCAAGGCTCGCTAGTGTGGAGCTTGGGTCAGACAGGAAGCGGTATGAGTAAAAAAGATCCCCTACATCTCGAGACGGATGTGCTCGTCATCGGCTCGGGTGGGGCTGGAATGTATGCGGCCATCGAGGCGGCGCGCGGTGGTAATCGCGTGTTGCTGGCGGACCGCAGCCTGATCGGGCGGAGCGGCGCGACGGTCATGGCGATGATGACGGTTGCGGTCGCGCTCGGCGTCGAGCATCCGGATGATCCGGCGCACCACTTGGCTGATACTCTGGCGTCAGGGCGTGGCCTGTGCAACGAACGCCTGTCGCGGCTGCTTTGCGAAGAGGGCCCGTCGTGCATTCAGGAGATGGATGAGTGGGGCGCCGGTTGGGCGCGCAAGGATGGCGTCATTCATTCGGCGCTTGCGCCCGGCCACGACCGGGCTCGCTGCGTCTATGTCGATTTTCTGAACACGGGGCCGGCGGTTTCGAAAACGCTGCGCAAGGCGTTGCACGACTACGATACGGTCCAGCGTGTTGGCGATCTGTTGGTCGTTGATCTGGTCGTTCGCGATGGCGCCGTTACCGGGGCGGTCGCAATCGAGACCGGCAGTGGCCGGTTGGTGACGATAGCAGCGCCGGTCACCGTCATCGCGACCGGTGGTCTGACGCGGCTGTTTCGCCGGTCGAGTGCGGCTTTCAATATGGGCGGCGACGGCTACGCCCTGGCGCTCCGGGCCGGGGCGCGGCTGATCGACATGGAGTTCGTGCAGTTCTTTCCGATTGGTCATTTGGCGCCGCGGTTGATCGGTCTCGATCCGATCATGTGGGATCCGTTCCGCTACAAACTGGGCGGACGGTTGCTTAATGCCGACATGGAAGAGTTTACGTCGCGCTATGGCACCGACGAGGGCAGTGGCTATGTCATCACGCGGGATGCGGCGACCTATGCCATCACCAAAGAGGTGGCGGCGGGGCGGGGGACGCCGCATGGCGGTGCCTATCTCAGCTTTATGCATATCAGTGAAGCCGAGCTCAGAGACGCCTTCGGGCCGGTGATCGACAAGCTAGCCGCCAATGGAATTGATCTCACCCGGATGCCGGTCGAGGTGGCACCGATCGCGCACTATCACATGGGTGGGATCGCGGTTGATGAGCGAATGGAAACCGGTGTGCCGGGGTTGCTTGCGGCGGGCGAGGCGGTCGGCGGCGCCAATGGTGCCAACCGGCTTTCCGGAAATGCCATCACCGAGGCGCTGGTCTTTG
>CAZWCL010000361.1:0-4120 GCA_964632265.1 uncultured Hyphomicrobiaceae bacterium
GCGGCCTTGTCCACGGTCAGCTGGACGGGCTCGGCACTTGCGACGTTCGTACCCGTCGTCGCAGAATTGCCGATCGAGCCTCAGGTGCTGGGCTTCTGCACCAGCGCAGCTGCCCTGACCAGCGTTTTTTTCGCCGCGGCGATCATTGGCCGTCGCCGCCGGGGAAGAGCGCGGGCGCATCGGCCGGATGATGCGCGAACCAGCCACTCGCCAGGACATGGCGCAGCAGCCATCGACGATCCGTCCAGTACTCGTCTGTCCTTGCCGAGTGGGCCGACACTGGTCCAGCGCATGCACGAGGCCATGTTTCCGCCCCCGGCCAACGAAAACGTGTCGCGCCCGTTCGAGCCTCCCCCGCCGCCTCCGTATTCGACACGGGCCGCGACGATGAGCTCCGCACCGCCTTCAGGCCGGACAACTCATGGCGCCGGAACGAACACCGCCAGGAGCGGCTCCGAACCATCGGCCCGTGCAACCCGTGCAGATGTCCGACGCGCGTGCCGAAGCGCCCTGATCAGCGCCGGCGCCGTCAGCTTCGTGACGAACATGCTCATGCTGACCGGACCGCTGTTCATGCTGCAGATCTACGACCGTGTCCTGACGAGCAAGAGCCTGCCGACGTTGACCGCCCTGTTCGGACTCGTTTGTGCGCTGTTCCTGTGCATGGGGGTACTCGATTTCCTTCGTGCCCGACTGCTGGTTCGGATCGGCATGCGCCTCGACAGACTACTCGCGGCACAGGTTTTCGAAGGGGTTATTGATGTCGCAAAACCCGCGCGCCAGGCGGAAAGGCTGCAACTGCGCCAAGATCTTCGCCAAGTCCGCCAGTTTGTTGGCGGCGCGGGCATGACGTCTTTATTCGACATGCCCTGGGCACCGGTCTATTTCGCGATCGTATTGATGCTGCATTGGGCGCTGGGGGCCGTCGCTCTTGTTGGGACCGCGGTTCTCGTCGTGTTCGCCTTGCTTAACGAATTTCTTTCACGCCGGCCGGTCGATGCGGCTCGCCAACTATCAGCCCGATCAGAACGGCTCGTCGAGGCCGGCCGCCGAAGCAGTGAAGTGCTTCGCGCTCTCGGCATGCAGAGGCGCTATACGCAGCTTTGGCAAGCCGGACATAGCGCGGAGCTTCTGGTCGAGACGCGCGCCGCCGATGTGTCTGGACTTTTCTCGGTTCTCACAAAAACGACGCGCCTACTCTTGCAATCAGCGATGCTGGCAATGGGCGCCTACCTCGTTCTGGCCGACCAGATATCCCCAGGCGTCATGATCGCTGCTTCCATAATAATGTCACGGGCGTTGGCGCCGGTCGAACTGGCCATCGCCAACTGGCGCGGTGTCGTCGCCGCCCGCCAGGGCCTCGCGCGCCTAAGGCGCGAGTTGAGTGCGGCGGAGCCGGACGAAGTGCCAATGGCCTTGCCGGTCCCGGCCGGCCATCTCAGCCTCGAGAACGTTTTTGCCGGGCCGATCGGCGCCCGCGATCCTGTGCTCAAAGCGATCGATTGTTCCATCGGGCCCGGCGACGCGGTCGCCGTACTTGGCGCGAACGGTGCGGGAAAATCGACGCTAGCGCGTATTATCACTGGCATATGGGCGCCAATGCGCGGCCGCGTGACCCTGGACGGGGCGGCGCTCGACCAATGGCCGCGCGAACAACTCGGCCGCCACATCGGATATCTGCCGCAGGATGCTCAGCTCTTTTCTGGGACGGTCGCCGAAAACATCTCCCGCTTCGATCCCTCGCCCCAACCGGCACGAATCATCGAGGCCGCTGAGGCCGCCAATGTCCATGAGATGGTACTTACGCTCGAGAACGGCTACGGCACGCGAATAGGTGAAGGCGGTCAGGCTCTTTCCGGCGGCCAACGCCAGCGCATCGCCCTCGCCCGGGCCCTCTACGGGAACCCGGCGCTCGTCGTCCTGGACGAACCGAACGCCAATCTCGATGAGGCCGGCGAGACCGCACTCTCCGAAGCGATTACCGGCATGAGGCACCGCGGCGCCGCCGTCGTCGTGATGACGCAGCGGCGAAAGGTGCTGGAAACGGTCTCTCACATATTGGTGCTTGAGGAGGGCCGCCAGGTGAGCTTCGGCAAACGTAAACGGATGGCCCGCCGCGCTAGAACCGCCGCGCCCGCACAACGAATGGAAGCATGACATGAGTGAGCAGCGAGGCATGCAAGCCCAAGACGTCGACAAGACTGAGCAGGAACTCGAACGAGAGGACGCGCGCACCGAAGCTTATATCCGATGGGCTTTCATCGTCGTACTGGCTCTGGTTGCCGGCGTCGGCGGCTGGGCCGGCGTGACCCGAATAGGCGGTGCCGTCGTTGCAACGGGCAAGGTGGCCGTCGAGGCTAACACCAAGTCGATTCAGCATCTCGAAGGCGGCATCGTCACCAAGCTTGCCGTGCGCGAGGGCCAGGAGGTTTCAAAGGGCGAATTGCTTGTCCAGCTAGATCCGGGCCAAACGGACGAGAAACTGCGCGGGCTAGAGTCGCAGGCGCGCGCTAAGAAAGATCAACTGGAACTTCTCAGAAGCGAGCTTGATGATCTCGAAAGCCTCGCCGCCAAGCGCCTCCTGCCCCGCAGCCAACTGGCGAAAGCGCAGCGCGACTTTGCCGAACTCGAAGGCGAAACCGGCCGGCTTGCAGCGGAACTCGCCCGCTTCACGGCCAATCGGGCCCGTCTCGATGTACGTGCTCCCATCGCCGGGCGTATCCACGGGCTCAAGGTGCACACCGTCGGTGGGGTCATCAAGCCAGGTCAGGAGA
Source organism: uncultured Hyphomicrobiaceae bacterium (assembly GCA_964632265.1). Lineage (GTDB taxonomy): Bacteria > Pseudomonadota > Alphaproteobacteria > Rhizobiales > Hyphomicrobiaceae > CAJQQK01. The sequence goes on from CAZWCL010000361.1 coordinate 2,775, forward strand.
TCACCAGAATCGTACCGAGCGGCGCCCCTTTGATCATTGAAGGGGCGGTGCGGCCGGCTGATATCGACCAGGTCACCAGGGGGCAATCCGTCGCGATCCGCCTGACGAGCTTCAACCAGCGAACGACGCCAGAAGTGAACGGCCGAGTGACCAACGTTTCGGCTGACCTGGTTAGTGATGAGCGAGATCAGACCGTGACGTATGTCGTCCACATTACCTTCGAAGAGGGCGAGATAGCGCGGCTCGGCAAGCGACTGGTGCCGGGAATGCCGGCTGACGTATTCATCCGAACCGAAGAGCGAACCGTGATGAACTACCTCCTTGCACCACTCACCGATCAGTTTAACAGGGCGCTGCGCGAAGAATGAAGGATATCTCTCATCCATGCTGCGCCGCTGACCGCTGCAGTTCCATCGTTGCAATAATCCAGGCCGAAAAGCGCCACATATAAAGGAGCGCCCGTGACAGGCGCCCCTCGTCAAAGCCGGACCGTCCCCGCCGTCATGCAACGCGGAACAGGTCGTCTCCCGGCATATCGGGGCTGGCAGGTGCCGCGCCAGCCCCCTCACCCGTGAACAGATCGCCGCCGCCATCGGCCGTCGCGTTCGCCGTCGGTTCGTCAACACCATTTCCAGCTGCCGCGCGAAGTTCTCCGAGTTCCACCATTTCGCTCAATTGAGCATCGGCATTCGGCTGCGGCGCCAGGGGAGCGCCGGCTTCGGTTTTGGTTGAGGTATCGCCGAAAGCAGCCGGTTCCATCGCCGTTCCCAACAACTCGCCAAGCAGGTCGCCCTCGAGCAAATCGGCGACATAGTCGGTGTCCTCGGTCGCAACCAACTGGCCCTCGCTGAGCCCGAACGTTTCACCGCTGCCGGCGAAATGGACGTGCTCGACATTTACGACGAGATCAGCTTCGCCGTTGGCGTGGGTAAAAACGACACCGCCATCGATCTGCCGTGTCGTGTAGTCGGTCGCCGCCCCTTCGAAAACCGCAACATCTACACCCCGTCCGCCATCGACGAGGTCTTCGCCGCCACCTCCGAAATGAACGTCATCGCCTGCACCACCGTAAAGCCCGTCATCTTCGCCGCCCCCGGTAAGAACATCGTCACCGCGGTGACCACGCAGTTCATCCTCCCCGCCGCCGCCGAGAATGATATCGTCGCCAAAATCGCCGGTCAGGAATTCGTCACCGTCGCCACCGTCTATCAAGTCATCGCCATGACCGCCGGAGATCGCGTCATTGCCGTCGTCCCCTGCAAGGCGGTCATCGCCCCAGCTACCGGCGAAATCGTCATCGCCGGTTGTGCCGAGCATCAGGTCAGCGACAACCGTCGCGGCCGCTG
>CAZWCL010000362.1:0-4119 GCA_964632265.1 uncultured Hyphomicrobiaceae bacterium
ACGAACGTCGCAAGTGCCAAGCCCGTCCAGCTGACCGTGGACAAGGCCGCAACAACTGAGGTAGCCATCATGCGCGACCAGGACAACTGGCGAACCTGGCCAGAGCCCTTGCGGCGACGCAGGCCAGGCAATACAGCCTCCCGAAAGACAGCCGCCAACAGAGAGGCTGCGACGAGGAACGTCAATGCCTGGGCGCTGACATCGATAGCTGCTCCGGAATGCGCTTCGTAGATCGACCGCCCGGTGCCGCCAAGCCAAATCAGACCAAGCGCAACGAGACAGAACGCATGAAGCGTCTGCAAGCGACGGTGGTCCGCCGTATTATCGCCTCGATGTACCAGTGCGGCGAACAGCACGACTGCGACGATGCCCTGCATCGTGAAGCCAAAGATCAGCGCACCGTCGTGCATCAGGTCAAAGAGCCGTCGCCAGTCCAATTGACTCAGCCATTCGACTGTTTGCATCGTCATTAAAGCTTCTCCCTCCGTCCGGTCTCGATGAGCGAGCAACGAACACCAGCCGCGCGTGCGGATATCCGATCGCACGCCTTCGAAACCCGCGGGAACCGCCTGCCTCTGACAACCAGGCGGTTCCCGATCCTGATCTCTGCGAAATCGCTATCAAGCGATGCGGAATGCGTCGTCCCCGACACCTTCCTGCATGCCGGCGGCTGTCGGTGCGTCGGTGAGATCAGAACCGGCCATCGTTACCGGGCGGCCTTCGGGGGTATTGCCGAAAGCATCCATTTCCGGTTCCGCAACGAGAGCCAACTCGGCCAGCTCCGACATTGCCTGCGAGGTCGTCATTTCCGCCGCCGGCGCCGCTGTCGCAGCTAGCGGCGAAGGCGTGACAGCTAAAGATGCCGGGTTCGCTAGCGGCGCGGTCATGCCAAGGATCTCAGCCAGCAGTTCACCTTCGAGCAGATCGCCCAGATCATCAGTGTCTTCCTCGAGGGATACGAACGCACCGTTCTCGATGGCCATTGTCTCACCGGAGCTGTTGAAGTGAACCCGCTCGATATCGTGCAGCAAATCCGATTGTCCCATGGCATCCGTGACGATAATGCCACCGTCGATCGCGGCGAGCGTATAGTCTGCGGCTACGCCGTCGAGGACGGCGATATCCAGACCGCGGCCGCCATCCAATCTATCCTCACCCGCACCGCCGTAGACCACGTCATCACCGGCGCCGCCGTCCAGCATGTCATCGCTGGCTCCGCCGGCAAGGACATCGTCGCCCCGGTTTCCAATCAGTTCGTCCTGGCCGCCGCCGCCCAAAAGTATGTCGTCGCCAAAGCCGCCGGCAAGAAGATCATCGCCAAGTTCTCCGGCCAGTAAGTCGTCGCCGTGTCCGCCGCGAACAACGTCATCGCCGAGCCCAGCAGCAACACGATCATCACCCCAACTCGCCGCCATGTCGTCCGCGGCGCCGGTTCCGATCAAAAGGTCGTTAGTTATCGACGGGGTCTCCGATGCCGGATTGCCGGCATCAGGCGTGAGCAGAGATTGCACCAGGCTCGGCAGCGGCGCTGGAGGGCCGGATGCGGGCTGATCGCCGGCGGGTGGCACGTCAACGGGGGCCTCACCGGACGGCCCATCGCCATCCGGTGCTTCATCCAAAGGTGCATCGCCGTCCGGTTGATCGGCACCGGGATCGCTGACGGTGGGGTCCGCCGGCGGCGCGCTGTTCGCGGTCACTAGCGGCGTCACGGCCTCTGCCACTTCGTCGATTGTCTCGACAATGCCGTAAGCAACGCCTGCATCGACGGTGAAGTCGCTTTCGGTAAGCTCGTTGTCGAGTACCGTGATGGTGCCGAGCAGATCGAGATTGTGCGCGCCGCCGTTCGCTCCCTGGTTGGAGCGAAGTTGCAGGACGGTATCGAGATCCCCGTCGCCGTCGACGTCGGTGATCGTGATATCGGATACTTCTGTTGTATGACCTTCGATTGTGATGCGATCCCCTTCTTCGCGGTCGAAGTCGGTAATCACATCATTGCCGAGGCGATCCACCCAATGGTCGTGGACGTTTTGATTTTCACCCGCAACGCCCATCCAATCGATCGTCCGGTCGTCATTGACGTGCTTGTTGATGATCTCCTCTTTGGCGTTAATAACAGTCCGGAAATAGAACTCGTCCGCGCCTGCGCCGCCTGTCAGCGTGTCATCGGCGGGCATGTCGGATTGACTCGGATAAAGCATGCGCGCGGCGGGATCGATCTGACTGTTTGGATCGTCGCCATCGCCATAATCCTGGGCGATTACCGGTTCGCGTCCGTCGGCGATGCTCTCGAGGCGATCGTCACCATCACCGCCGGAGAGCAAATCGTTGCCGTGGCCTCCGTCAAGGGTGTCGTCGCCGGCAGAACCGTCGATGACGTCGTTGCCGGAACCGCCGATGATCCGATCGTCACCTGCGCCACCGTCGAGGACATCGTTGCCGGCCCCGCCGTCAACGACGTCGTCGCCATTTCCGCTGGAGATCGTGTCGTCGCCGACTGGTATAGGCGGCGGGCTGGCTACCGTGATGTTCGCGAGATCTCCCGGACCGTTGGCGACCAATTCAGCGATCTGCGCCGGCGAGAGCGCCCCGCCCGGTGTCGCGCCGCCCCACAATCCGACATTTGTGATACCGCCCTCGAAGAAGTCATGCAGCGTAGCGTTCGCGGCGATGTCTTCGGCGGTCCCCTGGTCGTCCGTGCGCCGGGTATTCGCCCCGAGGATCAGCGGATTGTCGTTGCCGATCGCATAGCCTTGCGTAAACTGGCTCGGTGCCGCGTCACCGCTGACCGTATCGAACTGATCATCCGACAGTTCCTCGCCGTCGATAAACACCGACACTCCTGCCGCGCCGAATGTTAGGGCAATATTTTGCCAGCTTCCCGCCGTCAGGAGAGGTTCTTTTGTCTGCCATTCGTGATTGTAGCCGCCATCGCCGTTGGCATTGCCTTCGGCGACCCGAATATGCAGGCGGCCGCCGTCGGTCACCTTGACATGGAAGTGGCCACCATCTGCCTGGCCCAGAGCATCTTTTGACAAGATCGTGCCGTCGAGTTCGGTCGGATTGATCCAGGCCGTCACGGTGGCATTCAAAACCTGATACGAGGGATCGTTGGCAATGTAGGCAAAGCTGTCTTCGGGAATACCGAACATAGGTACCGGCTCACCGTCAGGGCCGGCGATGGTCGGCACGTCGCGCTGTAGCGATGCCTCACCGTTTCCGCTGACGAAGAAGCGCGCATTCGACACGCCAGCCGCATCGCCCGCTGTTCCATCCGCCGGATTGGTCAGCGGCCAATAGGATAGCGGTGCAGTGAGCGAGGCTTCCGGAGCGGTCATCGGATCGCCAAGCAACGTATCGGCACCGTCCGTGCCTTGCAGGTTATCATCGGTTGCAGCGACCGTCGGCCGGCCGTAGACCGCCTCGGCGACGTTTGGGCCAACATTGTCAGCCGGCTTCTGCGTCGCCATCTGACCGAGCATTGAAATATCGCCGGACCCGTAATCGCCATTGAGGTCATCTGCGCCGCTTAGACCCCGGACCGTTTCGTTTTTGGTGTTTCCGAAAATGGTGCTGCTGTCTGGCATCTTTCTTCTCCGATAATGTTGCTGTCGCTTTTCGAGGCGCCTAAGGCCACGGCGCATCGGTTGTTGGAACGCAGTCAGCCGTTGCCGCGGAAGCAAACTCCCGCAGTCGTGTCATCGGCCAACGTTTCATCTGGTCTCGGTCGACGACGTCCGAACCATTCGGCCGCCGGAACGAGCTGGCGTGGCGGAATGCCCCGCGTTTCCGCTCCGCTTTCTAGGTCGTCCTGGCGATCATCTCAGATCCCCCCTGGCTCTTCTCTCCTGCTGCCATCCAAGAGCGGCCGCATTCTCCACCGGCCCTTCTCACAAATTCCGCGTGTCCCGAGCGGAATGCTCAAATGCTTATCGCGCGTCCTGTGGGCGGCGATCTTCCAGGCCGGCCGAGGCGGGACTGGCGGCATCGCCTTGGAGGAAGGCGCCCTCGCGACTGATGCGCGTCGAGGTGCCCCACCATTTATTGGCAACGCGATCGTAGTGTCGTGCCGGATCGTAGGTCTTTGTCCCCGGCACCAGGGATGAGACCGTCAGCGTTCCG
>CAZWCL010000363.1:0-4099 GCA_964632265.1 uncultured Hyphomicrobiaceae bacterium
AAGGTAGTTGAGGGGACGAGAATAGCGCATGACCTCACTGAGGGCCGCGAGAAGCCTGGGTCCGCCGCCGACATCCAATTCCTCGATCGTCGGCAAGGGTCCGGCGAAGTTCGGCAGCATGACGACGTCACAGATGGAATAAACCTCGTCGAGCATTTTCTGGAGGAGTGTGCCGCGTGCGCGCATCGCGATGAGGTAATCGTGCGCCGGGACATAATGGCCGAATTCGACGCGCGCGCGAACCTGCTCGCCGTAGTCCTCGGCGCGATGGCGCAGGAAAGAACCATGCGCGGCGGCGGCTTCTGAGAGCTGGACAAGCTGGGCCATATGGTCGAGTTCGGCCCAGTTCCCGATGCTGATGTCGACGCGTTTGGCGCCAGCCTTCTCAAGCAGCCCGAGCGCCTGGTGCAGACGCTCCTGGACGCTGACGGCGGCCTCCCCCAACAGTTTTTCATCAATACCCACGCGGCAGCCGCGCATCGGTTGGGCGGCGGCGGCCAGGTAGTCGGGTACGTCACGAGAGGTGGTCGCTCCGTCGCGGGGATCGTGACCTGCTATGATGCCAAGGATCAGGCCAAGATCACGGGCATCGCGCGCAATCGGGCCAATGGCATCAAGTGATGAAGAAAGCGGCATTGCCCCGGCGCGCGGGACGCGGGACCAGGTCGGCTTCAGGGACATGATCCCGCAGGCTGAGGCCGGCATCCTGAGCGATGCTGCCGTATCCGATCCGAGCGCAGCTGCGACAGCGCCGGTGGCGACGGACATGGCGGAACCCGACGATGAGCCACCGCTGACATGGTCCGGGCTCCATGGATTGCGGGCGTGGCCGAGGACGTAGTTGTGGCCGATCGGTCCATAGGCGAATTCGGTCAGGTGCAGCGCCGCGATCTGGTGACTGCCGGCAGCCTTGAGGCGGGCCAGTACGGTCGCATCCTGTCCGGCCGGTTGGTCCGCATGTATGTTGCCCCCCCAGCTGGCAATCTTGCCCTGCCGGTCGAACATGTCTTTGTGGGCCAGAGGGACGCCATGCAGAGGGCCGAGGTCGCGTCCGTCTTCCAGGGCCTTGTCGGCGGTGGCTGCGGCGTCAAGGGCTTCGTCCTCGTTGATCGAGACGACGGCGTTGCACTTTTGGTGGGTGGCTTTCAGCCTGACGAGGGCGGCTTCGGTCGCCTCGCGTGAGGACACTTGGCGGGTTTTGATTTTTTCTGCCAGCTCGACGGCGGCGAGTTCATGGAGTTCCATCAGTAGGGTTTCCCTCAGCGAGACAAATCGTTGGTGCCATCTTCGGCGTTGGCTTCAAGCACGCGTTGCAGGTCTGAAACATCAGCGCCGAAGGCGAGCTGGTCGGAGACCTGCCGGGCGGTTTTGCCGAGGTTGGCAACGTGGGATTTGATGGCTTTTTCGCGCTCGTCGGGGATACGGTAGTCGCCGAGGCTGACGGGCTGGCTGAAAGGTTCGCTCATAAGATCGGTTCCGCTTGTGGTTTTTGGTCCTTGTCGGGCTGATTGCACCGGGGCATCACTCAATTGGCAACAAAAATTTTTGGCGTTGCCTTGAGTTTGCCATTCTCGCGCGGCACATCCGCGCATTAAAATTTGCTGTATTGAAAGGACTTTGATGAGTAGACCGCCACGACATTTGCCGGGCAAAACGGCATGCGGCGTCGGCTGTCACTCACGATGGACCGCCCGCCGTACGGCACTCGGATCCTGAATCCTCTTGCGTTGGAGTTTTGGTGTGGCGTCACACGCTTGACCAACGCCTGACGATGGATCGGATGTGGCGAGCGGAGTTATTCGGTCGCAATGGACCAGGATGGTCCCTCAGCGGTCGTCGGCGCCGCTTTGCCGGCACATGCCCACCCTTTATCTCATCTGATCTTCGACAAGGCAGCACGAGTTGCGCGTTGGCTGCGGCCTGCGTGATCTGCTCAAGGTTGGCCATCCAAAAATTGGACAGCTGACCGCTCGCTGTTGAAGGCGCTTTCATCGGGAGCAGGCCGATGGGCAACGCAGTTACCTCTGCGCACGGTGGCGCTCGCCTTGTTGCGCTCGAAACACAGATCAAGCGTTTCGCGCGTACGTACCGGCGACGCCTGCGCAAGTTCACGCGAACGTCGTCGCGCCATGGCGATCTTCTGTTCACGTTCCCGGCGGCCGCCTTCGCGCTTGTCTCGGGCCGTGGCACGGTTGAACAGCGGGCGGCCGGGGCCGCGTGCATCCGGGATGGAGCGCCGCTTGCGGAACTCGCTGAGGTGCTCGACCTGGCGGTTTGGACCCGCCGTCTGCCGCCTGAGGCGTTCGACCGTCCGTTCGGCGCACTTGCAACGAGCGACACGTTCGGCCGCAAGATTGCCGGGCACCTTCCTGCCGCGGGCGACGAGGCATCCGTATGGTTCCAGGCCGTCAACGACGGATTGGCATCGGCGGACGAGGACTTCGTGCTCTGGCTGGCGGGCCGCAAGGTCTTTCCGACGGGGGCTGCCGGTGAATTGCCGGTGCGGCCGCTGGCGATCTATGCATGGTATTCACGTCAACCCGGCTGCCGCGGTTACCGCATGATCGAACGGCCGTGGACGCGTCAACTCCGCTTTCAGACGGCGGTACAAAACATGGCTGACTGGCACGCGCGCTTGATTGTCGACCTCACACGGGCGGACGTGAAGCGTGGTCCTGGACGCTACAGTGGACGACAGCGCAAGACGCGTCTCCAGATCATTCCATTGGTTTCGTCCGGTGAGCTCAGGGCAGAAGGTGAAGCCATGGATAACTGTGTCGGCAGCTACGCCGGGATGGTCGCTGCGCGTGAGTGCTTCATCTACTCGGTGCGGCGCGGGTCCCGTCGTGTTGCAACGATGGAGGTGCGCGACCACGGTCGGCGCGGGCCGGTGATCACACAGCTCGAAGGCCCGTCGAACACGCTGGCGGGACGGGCGCTTTGGGATGCCTGTGAAGACTGGGTCTGCAATCAGGGTGGCCGGTTCGTCAGTCCGTCCGCGCTTGCACGGCTCAATGCCGATGCGACGCGGTGGAAGGCTTTGTGGATGCCGTACATTGCCGCAAAGGGCGAGAAGGGGCTCCTGACGGTGCACCCGGACGCCAATGCGCTGCGTCAGTTGACAAGCGAAGTCGACCGGCTGGTGACGATTGCGCGGCTGGCGTGATTTGCGGCCCGGGGCACGTCCCCCGGGCCGTTTTCACAGGCCGCTGGTGGTTCCGGCTGATCCTATATTTGATCTTGGCGCACGTCGGTGCTGCTTTAACGTGCGGCCGGGCGCGGCGTGCCAGTATAAGGCCAGATTGAGTCCACGGTCACTCGGCATTGGCCGAAGGTAGAGGAGAGGATGCGGCAGAATGGGTAAATGGACAGCACGGAGGCGGCGTTTTCGCGAACTGATGAGTGGTGACAAGTGCCTCCACCCCGGCTCGGTCAATGATCCCATGTCGGCGCGGCTGGCTGAGCATGTCGGCTACGAACTCGGCATGTTCGCCGGGTCGACGGCCTCGATGACGGTACTTGGTGCGCCGGATCATATCGTTTTGACGCTCAGTGAGTTCGCTGCGCAGTGCCAGCGGATCAATCGGGCGTTCTCGCTGCCACTGATGGTTGATGCCGATCACGGCTATGGAAATGCGCTCAATGTCATGCGCACGGTGGAGGAACTCGAGATAGCGGGGGTCTCGGGTATGTCGATCGAGGATACAGATCTGCCGCAGCCGTTCGGTTCGGGCGGCAAGCAGCGCTTGCTCTCACTCGAAGAAGGGGTGGCCAAGATGAAGGCTGCCGTTGCGGCGCGCGTGGAGCCGGAGCTTGCGATCGCGGGGCGGACCAGTGCGGTCGCCATCGAGGGGGTCGACGAAGCGATCCGGCGGGTGAGGGCCTATCAGGAAGCCGGGGTGGATGCGATCTTTCTGGTTGGTGTCACGACGCGCGAGCAGCTCGAGGCCATCGCGCCTGAAGTGAAACTGCCGCTTGTGCTCGGTGGTACGCCGGCGGAGTTGAAAGATGCCGAATACCTCGCCGGCAAGGGTGCGCGAATCGCGTTGCAGGGTCATCAGCCGATCCGGGCTGCGGTGCAGGCGGTGTATGCGACCAT
>CAZWCL010000364.1:0-4090 GCA_964632265.1 uncultured Hyphomicrobiaceae bacterium
TCTACACGCTGGTCGCACGCACCTACATTTCGACGCTCGCACCACCTGCCGTCATGCGACCGGATCAATTGCGTGGTGCAACTGTGGTTGATGGCTTGGGCGATGACCTCGGAGAGATCGACAAACTCATCGTCGACCTTGACCGCGGTTACGTGGCCTACGCGCTCGTGGAAGAAGGCGCTTTCCTCGGAATGGGCGGAAATTATCGTCCCGTACCAATGCAGGCGCTGCGTTGGCAGGAAGGTGAAACCTTCGTCCTCCCCATCGAGAGAGAACAACTCTCGAAAATGCCAAGCCTTATCAACAACGATCTACCGGCAAATGTGCGTCGCAGACACGTTGAACGGCTGTATCAGAGCTACGGGGCTCAGCCCTACTGGCAGCAAGCCAGGATGGGCGCCAACGGTGGGATGAACGCCGACCGCTCGGGTTCTCAGTCTGGCATGAACGCTCAGTCTGGTATGAACCGGAACAAAAACCAGGGTTCGACGGAAAGATCTGACAACTAGATCGGGTCTGACGTTGGTAGAATCTCTTTCGCGATTCCACCAACGTCGGTAGTCCCGCTCTACACTATTGGAGTAGATCATTTTTTCCGGTTTAGCCGGCGACGGCCCCGGTTACGAACGGTCTGCAACTACACCGGAAATGATCTAGGTTCTGAACTGAAACCGATTATCGGGTCACGTAGTGAAAGCCGCGCCTCATGGGGCGCGGCTTTTGTCGTCGTCAGCCTCCGGCGTGCGTAGGAACTCGACATGAAATCTCACGTCACCGAGTGGCGATACCCGGTGGCGTATGGCCGGCATGATCACGGCTGGAGGGTCTCCAGCAGCAATATCCTGCGTCTCGCCTGTCTCTTCGATTTCGTAGCGAAGCTTACCTGCTTCGACATGAATGAGGCCCCATACGCCGGCCTTGGTCGCATGATGCCTGAGCAGTGCGGCAGGAATCGAATTCTCATCGAACGTTGGTGTGCGGCGATAGGCAACAACATCATCGGGCAGCGCCGTCATAACGCCCGCTCGTAGATTGCCTGCGCCGCTTCGAGCGTCATCTCGCGCGGATTATTGACCAGCAGCCGTGTCTGCTTCATCGCATCCTCGGCCAGCATCGGCAGGTGATTGTGATTGATACCAGCCGACGACAGCTTTGGGTCCATGCCCAGTTCGGGTCCAAGCGACTTCAGCGCCGCGATCATTCCGTCGACCTTGTCAGCTTTCGATTTGCCCTCGAGCGCCGGGAAAATAATCGGGGCGAGTTCAGCATAGTGGCCGGACGCAGCTGGCGCATTGAACTCCATCACCCACGGCAGAAGCATCGCGTTCGAGAGACCGTGCGTGACGTGAAAGTGCCCGCCGAGCGGATAGGCGAGCGCGTGAACCGCCGCAACTGGTGCGTTCGCAAACGCCATTCCGGCCAGCATTGAACCCAGCAGCATCCCGCCGCGCGCAGAGCGATCGTCCGGCGTCGCACACGCTGTGCGGATATTGGCACCAAGAAGCGCCAGCGCTTCACGGGCGAGGCAGTCCGATACCGGGTTCTTCTTGTGCCGGGAAGTATAGGCCTCAATGGCATGCACCATGGCATCTATACCGGTAGCCGCCGTGACGGCGGCCGGCAGTCCGATGGTAAGTTCGGCATCGAGCACCGCCCAGTCGGGAATGAGCTGTGGCGCGCTCACCCCTTTCTTCTCATTTGACCCGGTCGTCACGACTGCGATCGGCGTCACTTCCGAGCCGGTACCGGCGGTTGTCGGCGCGAGCACCAGTGGTAGGCGGGCGCCTTTGACGAGGTTCACGCCATACATCTCGTCAAGCGGCTGATTGGAGTTGGTAAGCACCGCAACCAGCTTCGCTGTATCCATCGATGATCCGCCGCCAACCGAAACCACGCCATCGATATTCTCGGCCCGGGCCGCCGCGACCGCACCTAGGATCATATCTTCCGGCGGATCAGCGACCACGTCGGTGAAAAGCCACACGCCCACACCGGCAGCCTCCAGGCTCCGTAGCGCAGCCTCAGCAAGGCCGAGTTCCACGATCATCTTATCGGTGATGAACGCCACTTTCCGGCATCCGGCGTTTGCAGCGATTTCGCCGATTTGAGCCGTGGCGCCGACCTCGCTTAGGATCGAGCCGGTTGTGTGAAACGAGAAAGATTGCATGGGGCTGACGTCCGATTGAGCTTTTGTATTTCGATGTGCTCCGACTATAGTCTGCCGCCGCACGCGAAGACACCCTCGTGCTACTTCCGCCAGCTTGAGCCGAGACTGAAATTGAACCGACGCCGCACCCGACCACGGATATTCTACGGCTGGGTCGTTGTCGCCGTCGCATTCGTGACGATGGCGGTGGCGATCAGCGCGCGCACGTCGTTCTCGTTGCTCTATCCCGAAATGCTCGACGAATTCGGCTGGTCCCGCGGACTGACGGCCGGGGCCTATTCGCTCGGTTTCATCGCCTCCGTCGCGATGATGCCGATCGTTGGCTTCATGATGGAGCGCACCGGTCCGCGTGTCGTTATCCCGCTCGGCGCACTGATGGTCGCCGGCGGTTTCGTTATGCTGCGTCTCATCCAGGATCCAATCGCACTCTACGTTGCCATGGGCATTCTCATCGTCAACGGCTCCATGGCGATGAGTTACATCGTCCATTCGATGTTCCTGCCGAATTGGTTCGTCAAGAATCGCGGCTTCGCCGTCGGGCTCGCATTTTCAGGTGTCGGTGTCGGCGCGCTCGTCCTGCTGCCCGCTTTCCAGCAACTCATCGCCTCCGAAGGCTGGCGGGACGCCTGCATCTATATGGCGATCGCGGTCGCCGCCACGATCATTCCACTCAACATTCTGTTCCAGCGCAACGCCCCGCAGGACATCGGTCTGCTACCCGACGGCGCAGAGCACGGCCGGGTCGCAAAGAACGCAAGCCGCGGGCCGCGCGTCCTCGACCGCACCTGGGCGGCACGCGACTGGACGATCGGTTCAGCCCTTTCCACGGTCCGCTTCTGGGCGATGTTCATCGCTTTCTTCGGCGGCCTTTTTGTCTGGTACGGTCTCCAGGCGCACCAGACGAAATACCTTATCGACAATGGTTTCTCGGCGAGCTTTGCGGCAACCGCTCTTGGTATAACTGCTTTTCTCGGCATCTTCGGCACGACAGCGATCGGCGCCTTTTCAGACCGCTTTGGCCGCGAGCTGGCATGGACGCTTGCCATGGCGGGCTTCGGTGCGAGTTCCGTGTTCATGGTCATGATCGGGCGCAATCCAAGCATCGAACTCGTATATCTTGCTCTCGCCGGGCAGGGCCTGCTCGGCTACGGCATGTCTGCGCTGTTCGGCGCGATCACGGCGGAGCTGTTCGCCGGCCCGCGCATCGCGAGCATATTGTCGATCATGGGCCTCGGCGGCAATCTCGGCGGCGGCGCCGGGGCCTGGGCGCTCGGCGCCATCTATGATGCCACCGGCAGCTACGAATGGGGCTTCTGGCTCTGTTGGGCGATCGCCATCCTATCGAGCATCTGTGTCTGGATCGCCGCTCCGGGCCGTGTTCGCGCTGTCGCGTGATGGTGGCCGCCTCCTATAAGATCAATGCGGCCGCGCACTTGCTCGGTCTCAGGAACCGTGACAACAACGGGCGCGTTCCATCGGAGGCAGATTGAAATGGCGACACTGACATCCGACGTCTCATCGCGCAGCAGTGACTTCAAATCACGCCAGGCTGCCATGATGCGTTCGCTCGAGGAGGTAAAGGCCGCTGCCGGTGCTGCAATGGCCGGCGGCGGTGCCAAGTCACGCGAACGCCATGCGTCGCGCGGCAAGCTGCTACCCCGCGATCGCGTTGCCCGTCTGCTGGACCCCGGTACCCCCTTTCTGGAAATTGGCGCCACGGCGGCACACGACATGTATGACGGTGTATGCCCCGGAGCGGGTCTGATCACCGGCATCGGGCGCGTGTCGGGCCGCGAATGCATGATCGTGTGCAACGACGCGACCGTTAAGGGGGGCACGTATTACCCGATGACGGTCAAAAAGCATCTCCGCGCCCAGGAGATCGCTGGTCAAAACTTGCTGCCATGCATCTATCTCGTCGAT
>CAZWCL010000365.1:0-4084 GCA_964632265.1 uncultured Hyphomicrobiaceae bacterium
GCTCAAACGTCTTAAGTCTGAGATGGAAACCTGTGCAAACGCCACGCTCGGCGCGCGGGCGCAAAAGGAGATACCTATGTACGAAGATCTGAAGCTCTACATCAACGGCGAATTCACAGCAGGCAATAGCGGCGCCGGAGAAGACGTGATCAACCCGGCGAACGACGAAGTGCTTGGTCATCTGCCCTATGCCAAGCAACCGGAAATGGATTCCGCACTAGAGGCGGCGGCAGAAGGCTTCGAGGTCTGGCGAAAGACGTCCGCGTTCGAGCGCTCGCAGATCCTTCGTAAAACCGCCGATCTGATGCGCGAGCGAGCCGATGATATTGCGCGAGTGATGACCCTCGAGCAGGGCAAGGTTTTGGCAGAGGCCAAGGCCGAGACGATGATGAGCGCCGACGTAGTCGACTGGTTCGCAGAAGAAGGCAAGCGTGCCTACGGCCGGATCATTCCGCCCCGCGCCAATAATGTACGCCAGATGGTGATCATGGAGCCGGTTGGGCCGGTTGCCGGCTTTGCGCCGTGGAACTTCCCCGTCAGCCAAGCGATCCGAAAGATTGCGGGCTCGCTTGCGGCTGGTTGCTCGATCATCTGCAAGTGCCCGGAAGAGACGCCGGGCTCACCAATCGCGATGGTTCGATGTTTCCACGATGCCGGGGTACCGCCGGGCGTTTTGAACCTGATCTTTGGCGTGCCGGCTGAGCTTTCAGAATATCTGATCCCGCATCCGACAATCCGGAAGGTGTCATTTACGGGATCAGTGCCAGTCGGCAAACATCTGGCAGCGCTCGCAGGCCAGCACATGAAGCGGATCACAATGGAGCTTGGCGGCCATTCGCCGATGCTGATCTTCGATGATATCGATGTCGATCATGTCGCAACGCTGACGGCAGGCCTCAAGTGGCGCAATGCCGGCCAGGTCTGCATTTCGCCAACGCGATTTTTCGTGCAAGAGAAAGTCTACGAGAATTTCGTTTCGAAGTTCGTGGATGTCGCCAAGAACACCAAAGTTGGCAACGGTCTTGATGCAGATACGCAGATGGGTCCGCTCGCCAATCCACGGCGGATCAATGCGATGGACACCTTTATCGGCGATGCGCAGGAGAAGGGTGCGACGGTGGCAACCGGCGGCAACCGCATTGGCAACCAAGGAAACTTCTTCGAGCCGACGGTGCTGACGGACGTTCCGGAAAATGCCCGGATCATGTCGGAAGAGCCGTTTGGGCCGGTCGCCGTCATGCTGCCGTTCAAAGATACCGATGAAGTCCTAGAGCGAGCGAATAAACTGCCGTTCGGGCTCGCAAGCTATGCCTTCACGCACGACACTCAACTTGCCACACGGGTTGCGAACTCACTTGAGGCTGGCATGGTATCAGTCAACCACCACGGCCTTGCCCTGCCGGAGACGCCGTTCGGCGGCATCAAGGACTCGGGCTTTGGGCACGAGCAGGGTATCGAGGGTCTGCAGGCGTATCTCAGCGCCAAGTTCATCTCGCAGATGGGCTAATGGTTTCCGGTCAGCGCGACAACGAGGCGCTCGGGCTGACCGGTAACTCTTCCGGCGGAACAAGCTGGGTTCTCGCTGGCTATCTTCGGCGGGCCGGTAAATGGCGGGCGGATCAGTCTGTGGACTTCTGGGCGTGCTCGAAGATCATGAGGACCAGCCCTGCGAACACGAGGCCAAAGCCGATCAGATGGACCCAGCGGAACGACTCGTCGAGCAGCAGATAAGAAAGCGTGAGGGCGCTGATCGGCATCACGCCCATGTTCACCGCGGTCATCGCTCCTGAGGCCTGCCGGACACCATTGTACCAAAGAACCGGCGCCAAACCGGCTGTTGCCGCGCCCCAGAACAGAAGCGCCGACCAGCCAGCCCAGGACGCATTCGAAACGTCGAATGGCTGCGGATCGAAAGCTACTGAAAGGACGGCGAAGAGAGGCAGTGCCATCATGGAGGCACCGAGTGTCGCCTCGATCGAGGTGATGCCATCCGAGAGCAGCCGCGAGAGCAGGGTGAAGGCGGCCTCGAAGCAAACTGCAAGGGCGACCAGTGCTGCACCTAACCAGATGGCGCCGTTTTCCGCGCCGCCTGAGGTGCCGAAGATGTTTGCCACGCCACCGCCAACAAGCGCGAGAGCCAACGCGCCGGCTTTGCGCCAGTTCATCGCGGCGCCAAGGAACAGGACGGCCGCGGTGGCTGTCACAGCGGGCGTAGCGCTCATAATAGTTGAGCCGATAACACCAGTCGTCAGGCGCATTCCCAACAGCATGGTCGTGGTGAAGCCGACCATACCCGCTGCAGCGATAAAGCCCATTATGATGTAGTCGGAGCGCCGGACATTGGCGAAACGGTCCGTCGCAAACCAGACAAACGGCGTGAGCACCACGATCGCGATCGCCATCCGTGCAAACGACGCTGTGAAGACGGGAAAGCTGCCGGCAATGATCTTACTCAGCGGCGTCGCGGAGCCGAAGAGGGCCATACCGGCAAAAAGCTGCGGCAGTGTCGATGGAGAGCGTGACGTATCGTCTTGCCGCGACATGGTTCGCGTCAGCCTCACGTATACGCTCTAATCGCCGCGGCGCATTTCCTGGCGGCGCATGGGCATGGAATCGATCAGTTCGAAGAGGCGTTTGGCGCTAACGGGTTCGCTCTCGAAAAGCTTGACGCTGCCATCCTTGCCGACCAGGACGCTACGAAATCCTCCGCCGGAAATGTTGTAACGGGAGCGCAATTGTTCCGCCGTCAGGCTTTGGCCATGGCCGAGCACGGTGGCAACCTCGTTTCCTGTCACAGCAAGCACGACCATGTCGCGGGCGACAAACTCCCGGTTATTGAGGCGCACCACTTCGAGTTGGCGCTCCAGTCGGGGGTCGCCCTCGTCCGGCGCAAACACGACGAAGGGGCGATTTTTCCAGCGATATGTCGACATTGCTTCGGCGTCCATCAGTGCGTAGGGCGCGGCAAGGGCCATGACGGCTGCTGCGGTTGCAGCTGCCACGAGATTTGTGCGCTTGAACATGTTTTTGGCAGCTCCCGTGCGTGGCCGGCCATTTGATCTTGAGCGTTCAACCGACTTTCGCCGCTTCCGGTTCCAAATGCCGCCAAAGCGAAGAAGTTCGATCAGACACGATACGGCAGCCCGGACCGCTCAACCCGGCGCTCGTGAGACTGGTGCTACCGGTCGGATATCGCCCCGGTCGAGACCTGGGCGCCTGGCGTGAAACCGTTGGCGGCGGCATCAACGACGGTCGGCTGGAAGCGTTGTACCTCGAGGATGGCGAGTTTGTGCTCGGCCGGGCCGTCCGGCGCGAAGCGGAATGCACCGTCGACACCTGAGAAGCCGGATCGGCGAGTGATGTTCGCCGCGGTGAAACGCTGACCGGCGGGATGCGCCGAAGCCAGCCGGATTGCAACGCTGACCGCGTCATAGGTCAACGTCGCGATGCGCGGCGGCGCTGCGCCGAACGTTTGAGCGAACTTTTCGGAGAAGCGCCGCCAGCCGCTCGGGTCGGGGGCCGGGTACCAACTTCCGACGAGGTTGGTATTGCGGCCAAGATTGGGATAGTCCCAGCCGCCGCTGCCGAGGAACTTGACCTGGCTCGCAAGGTTCGCACCTTCGAGGTTGGCATATTTTATGAGCGGCGCAAGATTGGGCAGCGTATCAGGGCCGCCCGGCAGGAATATCGCGTCGACCGGTCGTCCGGTATCGGCGGATTCCTCGACCAGCTTAAACAAGCGCTGCGACGGCTCCAGCATACCATTCGAATTGACCGGGTACTTTTCAAGCGCGGCGATCGAGCCTGCGTTACGGCTAACGGCGTTGCGAAAGGCGGTCGCCATCACGTTGCCGTAGGCGTTTTCGGGCACCAGTGCTGCGAAAGTCCGTTTGCCGCGGCTGGCAGCATACGAGACAATGCGATTGACCTCTTCATCGGCCATAAAGCTCATAAGATAGACGCCATTTCCTGCGACACGGCGGTCGTTGGAAAAAGAGATGACGGGCCGGTTTGCAGCGCGTGCAACCTGGGCTACCGGCGTATCTGATCTGGCGTAGAGAGGGCCCAGAATGAGTTCGGCGCC
>CAZWCL010000366.1:0-4068 GCA_964632265.1 uncultured Hyphomicrobiaceae bacterium
CGTCGATGGCCTCCACGCCAGCACGAAGCTCTTCGATACCAGTCATGAGATCATCGGCGATCGCCTCGTAGCCGTCGCGGCCGAGATGCTGCATCAGCGCCCAGGCCCCGGCAATGGCACCCCCAGCCCGCGTGCCCACGATCGTCGCCGTCGCAAAACGCCCGTTGGGCCAGCCGTCGAACTCGAAACCATGATGGTCTGCATAGCGGGGTTCTGCATAAAAAAGCGTCGAGATGGGTTTCGGTGCGTATCCGAATTTGTGGAGATCGGCAGAGATCGACGTCACACCGTCGACGGCAAAGTCGAAGGATGGGACGGGCCTGCCGGTGGCGCGGACGAATGGAGCGAGGTAACCGCCGACGCAGGCATCGACATGCAGCCAGAGATTGGCGTCGCGTGCGACAACCGCCAGAGCGGTGATATCGTCGAAAACACCATAGGGAAAGCAGGGAGCGGAGCCGACCAGCATGATGGTGTCGCCATCGACCGCGGCGGCCATAGCGGCAACATCGGCGCGGTAATCCGGGCCGACCGGCACGCGGCGCGGCGCGAGGTCCATTAAACGCGCAGCCTTTTCGAATGCGGGGTGAGCTGAATAGGCCATGACGATATTGCCGCGGTGGTGAGGATCACCCCGAGTGGCGCGGATGTAGTCGCGGGCGCTCTGCACCGCTTGGATGATGCTTTCACTGCCGCCTGTCGTCACGAAGCCCACCGCGGCTTCGGACCCATTGAACAGATCGAGGCCCATTTCGACGATCTCGGTTTCCATACGCTGCAAACTTGGAAAGGCGCGCGTTCGACCCAGGGCATTCTCAGTGAAGAAGATATTGAACGCGTCCCTGGCGATGTCGCCGGCGGCGTCGGAACCTTTGAAGACGAAGAGGGGAACACGTCCTGCCTGCCAATCCGCGTCTGTCGCTTTCATTGCACGAAGCTCGCTCAACACACTGTCGCGGGCGCGGCCTTGTCGGGGGAATTCCGTGCGCATAGCGCCTCCTCGGGAGTTTTTCGCGATTAAGGTTAGCCGGAGCGTTAAGCAGACCTTGCCTCAACCCTCAGGATATCGAGGTATCACGGAACCGACAATTAAAGCCGGCATGATAGATAAAATGCCATGCTTTGCACCGTTGCCGAGTGGTGGCCCGGAAATCGCATTTTGACGCACACGTCGCCTCCTGGCGTATCTGATCGAGGAACATAAACCCATGCATTTGAAAGCTACTTTGTTTGCCGTAGCAGCCAGCTTCATGATGATGCTGCCTGCGAGCATTTCGCAGGCCCAGGTCGCCGGAACCGCTGCCATTCAACAATCCGCGAAGGCCGGCGCGGGCATCGTCCACAAGACCGGCCGGCGGGGCCGGCGCCGCGGACGCATCGCCGCCGGCATCGCACTTGGCGTGCTTGGCGCCGCTGCCGCCGCTCATGCCTACGACGGCCACCGCTACCGCGATCGCCGCTGGCGCCGCCACGAACGCCGTTGCCGCCGTTGGCGCCGCCGATGCTACCGTGGTTCGGACAGGGCTTGCTGGCGCTACGACCGGCGCTGCTGAGCCTATTGCAGCGCTTCAACAGCCTGCTAGATCATTACCGGTTCAGTTGCAGACCGTTCGTAACCGGGGCCGTCGCCGACTAAACGGAAAAAAATGATCTACTCCAATAGTGTAGAGCGGGACTGCCGACCCCAGTGGAATCGCGAACGCGATTCCACCACGGTTGGACCCGCTCTAAGGAAGCGCTTGTTTTCACGTCTCAACCGTCACGGTGGCCGCGCCTTGCAAGGAGCGCGGCCGCTGATCATAGCGGTGCTTCGCCAGGGGAACCCGTTCGGCAGCGGCTCCGGGTGGTCATGCGACTTTAGTCGGTGGCAGTCAATGGGTGCGCTGCCAGCGCGATTGCCGTCAGGAGTGCCGTAAGGAGCGCCCTCAGGGCACGATACGGCTGCCTCGCCGCGCCCCGCGCGTTGCGACAAAAACCCCGGCCGCCGCGATCAGGCACATGCCGGCAACAGTAAACAGATCAGGCACGGTGCCCCAGATCACATAACCCCATACGGCCGCAAAGACGAGATACGAATAATCGTATGGCGCCAGCCAACTGGATTCGGCGCTCTGATAAGCCCGCGCCAACGAAATATTAGCGACGATATTGAGCAGCGAGCAGGCAACCACCGCTGATAAGGTCAACCACGAAAGCGAGTGCCAGCCAGTCAGAAGATACGGCCAGAGCCGACCTGCCTGATCAGCTTCGGGGGGAGAGGGCAAGATCAACAAACCGACGATGCCGACCGACATGAAAGCCAGCGCGACGCCGCATGCGAGCGAGAGGGGCGACTCTTCACGGCATAGACGCCGGGTCGTGAGCACCATGCAGGCGTAGAAAAACGCGGCACCGACCGGAAGTAGCGACACGGCCGTGAAGTCGGCGCCGCCCGGCTTGAGGATAAGCAACGAGCCGCAAAACCCAGCCGCGACCGCACCGAGGCGGGCAACACCTACACGCTCTTTCAGCACGAACCGCGAGAGCAATGTGACGATCAGTGGAAAGAGATAAAGTCCAGCCGCGATCTCCGCCAGAGACAGGAAAGGGATCCCGGAAAAAAAGCAGAGCATCGCGCCGACGAGGAAGAACGATCGCAGCGCGACAGCGGAATAACTTCTAGCCGGCAGCGCGCCCAACCCGCCGAAAAACCACAGTCCGCCGAACAACAAAGCTAGGTTCGACAGTGAGCGAAGAAACTGGAACTGCCAGATCGAAACGTCGTCGCTGGTAAGCTTTATGATGGCGTCCTGCAAGCTGAGCAGGGACAGAGCCAGCACCATCAAGAAAGCCGCGAGGCCGGGGTTGTCGCCGCCCGACAGAAAATATCGGACAGCTGCAAACCGCCTGGATGGTGCGGACGCGGTCACATGGCGGCTCCCGCTGAGTCGGGACAGTCTGGCGAGACGTATTTCATTGGCATCCGAATTAGAACGTGTGATGTCAGCTCTTGGGGGCGACAGCGCGGGGTCTAACCGTCACGCGCGAACAACCGCACCAGTGCTTCACCGACGTTGACGCTGTCGACGTTATCCTTGTGTATTGCCTCGTCCGCACCAGCTTTGCGCAACGCAATCTCTCGTTGGCGGTCCAGCTCTCCCGAAATAACGAGGATCGGACGCTCGTAACCGGCACGGCGCAACATCGGTATCGTCTCCAGGGCGGAGTCGTCGGGCTCCAGGTAATCGTCGAGAAACACCATATCGGGGGGTGAATGAAGAACGGCGTCGATCGCCTTGTCGAGCGTATCGGCGATGCGAATCCTGGTGTTGCGGCCGAGCACCAGGCGCAGCGTCGCCGTCAGGCGCCTGGCGTCGAAGCCGCGGTCTTCGACCAGCAGTACATCGCGCAATCCGGGCAGATATTCTTTGGCCTGCGTCACATCACTGCGACGTGCCAGAAACTCTCTTCCGTTGCCCATTTTCGCTGTGATTCCCCGGCCTGACGGGCCGCAGATGGATGGCCCTTAAACATGATCGTCGCGCTCGAAGGTTCGTTTGGTCTACATTGACCCCGGGTGACTGAAAGTTCGACACCAGGTGAGCAATATCAGCACCATGCGTCGTTCAGCGCGAGATGTGACGTCAATCGGTATTCGATGTCAACGGCCACACGACTTTAATCCGTGTGCCTCTTTTGCAATCCTGGCGTTCGGTGATTTGAATATCACCACCCGCCGCCGCAAGCTGCTTTGCAACCATGCTCAGGCCCAAGCCGCTCGACGCAGTCTGGTCCGGGTCGACCTTCACGAACGGTTTGAGAACTGCACTACGGTATTTCACCGGAATGCCGGGTCCGTCGTCGATAACTTCGATCTCAAGGGCGCGGGGGGTGACGTTTGCCATTAACTCGATCAAGCCGGTCGGGGAGCGGTGAAATTTTATGGCGTTGTCGATGAGGTTTCTCAGCACCAGATCCAACGGTGCCCGGGCGGTTTTCGCCGTCGGCCACGTGCCGCTTATCTGGACATCGAGTCCGGCTTTGCGCGGCAGGGAACGAACGATGGTGCCGACGAGTTCGCGGGTATCG
>CAZWCL010000367.1:0-4062 GCA_964632265.1 uncultured Hyphomicrobiaceae bacterium
GTACGCGACCCGCAAGCGCCGCAAGCCGATCGCCATCGTCGTGCATTATACGGCCGCCAAACCGGTCAAGAACCTCGTCACCTACGGGCACATTTCCGATGCCAACCGCGGCGGCGCTTCGTTCGGCTACCATTTCTACATCGGACGAGACGGCAAGGTCGTCCAGGGCGCACCGCTTTCCCGGCGCACCAATCACATCAAGTTCTCGACCAATAAGCAGCGCCGCGGCAATGCGCGCCACCTCTGGTCAGGCAATACGATCGGCGTATCACTTGTTGGCGGTTGCGATCCTCTGATGCGGCCAACGTGGGGGAGATGGCGCAGCTGCGCCGATGAATTTGTCACGCGCGATCAGCTCGAAGCCGGACTTGACGTCATTCGCGCCCTACAAGGCCATTTCGGCATGCCGTGCCGCGAAGTTTACGGCCATGGCGACCTGCAGTTCGACCGCCGGTCATTCGAGGGCCACCGCCTGAGCCGGCTTGCCCGCACGACATGCCCCCCACCCGCTCTGCCCGAGCCTAAACCACCCGCACAGGCCGCCGCCGCAAAAAGTGACGCCTCCGGCGGCTGAAATTCGTGGCGATTGCCCCCTTGCCGGCAAGCCTCATTTGACGCAGTATGAATCCAAATCCGAGGGGCGCCGGGGCACCGGCTGAGATCGCGCTGAAGCCTGCGCGCGAGCACTCTTAAAACCTGATCCGGGTCATGCCGGCGAAGGGACGGAGGTCTACCATTTCCTCAGCCCACCCCCCACCCGACATGACCGCAAAGCCGTTTGCGTCGTACCGGGAGAGGTGCGTTTGTTCTGCGCCGGCCCCTGGATGCCCCGGGCCGAGGCAAAGCGGCCGCGAGCTGTCGGCTGGATGCCGATGGACTGACGTTAACACCGCAGGAGGAACCGAAACTGACGGTTTGAGCTGAGACGCCAGCACCATCAGACATCGCCAAGCACATCACAGAGCACCGCCATGACACTGACATCGACCATAGCACTGGCATTCGCCGCCTATATGATAGCGGCCGGTCTTCTCGGTCTTTTCGATCGCGACCGGTTCCGCACCATCATCGAAGAACTTCGGCGCAGCCCGGCCCTGACCTACATCACCGGCATTTTCGTCTACGCCCTCGGCGTTGCCGTCGTGCTAGTCCACGACAACTGGTCGGACGGCCTCGGCATCGTCGTCACGCTCATCGGCTGGGCCGCGGTCGTCGAGGGTCTCGTACTGCTGGCGCGTCCGGGACTGTTGCTTGAGTTTGCCGGCAAGCTCGTCGGCTCCGGCGGCAGGCAGTGGATCTCGATTAGCGCCCTGGTGCTCGGCGGTGTCCTCGCCCTCATCGCCTTGATGACCGCCTGAACTGAACACAAGCCCAAGAAGTTAGCCGCCCAAACCCCGAACTAACTCAAGAACGACGACGCCACCGACTTTATCCGAGATTGCGACCCCACGAGGAGGAACGAAATGAACAAGATCACAAGACCGTCCGAAATGCAGACGCCCGAAGTGACCACCGGCCCGATCATCGGTAGCCGCAAGGTTTACTCGTCGCCCGAAGGCCATCCTGACATCCGTGTGCCGCTGCGCGAAATTGCGCTGCATGAAACGAGCGGCGAGCCGCCGTTCCACATCTACGACACCTCCGGCCCCTACACCGAAGACGACTTTGAAGTCGACGTCGAAAAGGGCCTGCCGCGCCATCGCGAAGCCTGGCTCAAAGAACGCGGCGGGATCGAGACCTACCAGGGCCGCGACGTGAAGCCGGAAGACAACGGCAATGCGACCGGTCAGTATCTTGCCCGCGACTTTCCCAACAAGCCCCAGCCGATGCGCGGCCGCGACGGTGAGATGGTCACACAGCTCGAGTTTGCACGGGCCGGCATCATTACCAAGGAAATGCGCTTCATCGCGCACCGCGAAAACTGTGGCCGTGCTGAAAAACTCGGGCGCGCCAAAGCCGCGATCGCCGACGGCGAAAGTTTCGGTGCCGAACTGCCCGAATTCGTCACCCCCGAATTCGTCCGCGATGAGGTTGCCCGTGGCCGTGCGGTGATTCCGGCCAACATCAACCACGCCGAACTCGAGCCGCAGATCATCGGCCGCAACTTCCTGGTCAAGATCAACGCAAATATCGGCAACTCGGCCGTGACGTCATCGGTCGAGGAAGAGGTCGAGAAGATGGTGTGGGCGACCCGCTGGGGCGCGGACAACGTCATGGATCTGTCGACCGGGCGCAACATTCACAACACCCGCGAATGGATCCTGCGCAATTCGCCGGTCCCGATCGGCACGGTGCCGATCTATCAGGCACTCGAGAAGGTCGACGGCGACCCCGACAAGCTCGATTGGGAAGTCTACAAGGACACGCTCATCGAGCAGTGCGAACAGGGCGTCGACTATTTCACGATCCACGCCGGCGTTCGTCTTGCCTACGTGCCCCTGACCGCCCACCGCGTAACAGGCATCGTTTCACGCGGCGGCTCGATCATGGCGAAATGGTGCCTGTCGCGCCACAAGGAGAGCTTCCTTTACGAGCGCTTCGATGAAATTTGCGACATCATGCGCCGCTACGACGTGACATTCTCGCTCGGTGACGGCCTGAGACCCGGCTCGATCGCGGATGCCAACGACCGCGCCCAGTTCGCAGAGCTCGAGACGCTCGGCGAGTTGACTGAGATCGCATGGGACAAAGGTTGCCAGGTAATGATCGAGGGCCCCGGCCACGTGCCGATGCACAAGATCAAGGTCAACATGGACAAGCAGCTCAAGGAATGCGGCGAAGCACCTTTCTACACGCTCGGGCCTCTGACGACCGATATCGCACCGGGCTATGACCACATCACAAGCGGCATTGGCGCCGCCATGATCGGCTGGTTCGGAACCGCGATGCTTTGTTATGTGACGCCCAAGGAGCATCTTGGCCTGCCGAACCGCAACGACGTGAAATACGGCGTGATCACTTACAAGATCGCAGCCCACGCCGCGGATCTCGCCAAGGGCCATCCAGGCGCCCAGCTTCGCGACGATGCGCTCTCGCGGGCACGGTTCGAGTTTCGTTGGGAGGATCAGTTCAACCTCGGCCTCGATCCAGATACCGCGCGCTCGATGCACGACGAAACGTTGCCGAAGGAAGCCCACAAGGTCGCTCACTTCTGCTCGATGTGCGGGCCGAAATTCTGCTCGATGAAGATCACGCAAGACGTCCGCGACTATGCCGCGACGCTGAACGAAGAGCAGATCGAGGCCGGCATGGACGAAATGTCGAAAAAATTCAACGACATGGGCGGAGAGGTGTATCTTGAAGCGGACAAGGTGAAAGAAGCGAACAAGGGCCTGGGATAGCGCCTGGCTTTAGAGAGGCTGGAAGTTTTTCCAGCCTCTCACAATGCGATTTGCCAGAACGAGAAAGTCAGGACGGAAAGCCCGGACGAAAATATGACTGAGATGCGGCCCCCTATCCAACCCCCATCGCGCGCCAGATCGGCATATTTGCAAAACCGCGGAGCAGTTCGGACTGGGTGAGATAGAGGATCAGCCCGGCAAGCCCCACCGGCACGAGGACGATGTGGACGAAGGCGAGAACGCCGTCGATCCAGGGGCGCGCCACGATACGCGCGTTGATACGCAGGATCGATATGACGATCATGACGCTGACCATCATGTAGTCGAACATGAAAATGCGATCGGAGATCGTCGCCGTGTCGGTATCGATCTGTGGCAGCGACAGATAAAGCGCGACGGCCGACAACAAAGCGGTGATCTGGATGGTGACGATCGCCTCGAGGTGCGTCTTCGGGATGAAGATCGACAGATACGCAACGATTAAAATGAAAGCGAGTGGCACAATCACACGGATGTAGTAGTCTGTTGCTTCGCGATCCATTTGCCAGACGTACCGCGATTTATAAAACGGCACGACGCTTGGCGTATGCGTGAACGCGTCGACGACCGGCACAAAATCCTCACCGAATGAAACGTATTGGCGGTCCGGTATCCAGCCCTCGCTGACGACCACCTGATCACGCAGGGACGGCGGCGGCGGCTGCACAATGAAGGTCTTGTT
>CAZWCL010000368.1:0-4061 GCA_964632265.1 uncultured Hyphomicrobiaceae bacterium
CCGGGAAGCCCCCCGCCCGCAGTTGACACCTAATGACTACACTCCAGCGCAACCAAGCTCAGAGAAACAACAATGGACGCACGCACGGAAGAATCTGCGAAACAGCGGCATTTCGACGATCTGTTGACTAGAGAGCGGCGCGGGCAAACGTCTCTGATGATCCAGGTCGTTCTGGTCTCGCTCGCGATTGCAGTGAGCCTCTGGGTCACCGGCATGTTCGACGGTGAGCGGCTGTCTGAAGGGCTTCCCGCCATCGGCGTCGTCGGCTCAGAGATGTTTCCACCCGATTTCACGCGGTGGCAGCAATGGACGCAACCGATGGTCGACACCATTGCGATGTCTGTCGCCGGTACGTTTCTTGCGGTGGTATTTTCGCTGCCGCTTGCGTTCCTCGCTGCAAAGAACACGACACCGAACCGCCTGGTTTATTCCAGCGCCCGCATGGTGCTTAACGCACTGCGATCCATCCCTGAACTCATCATGGGTATTATCTTCGTTGCTGCGGTCGGCTTCGGCATGCTTCCCGGCGTTCTCGCCCTCGGGCTGCATTCGGTGGGGATGGTTGGCAAGTTCTTCGCCGAAGCCATCGAGCACGCTCACCCAGCTCCGGTCGAGGCCGCTCAAGCCGCCGGTGCGAGCCCGCTCCAAGTCATCGCCCATGGTGTTATCCCGCAGGTTTTCACTCAGTTTGCCGACGTCACCATGTACCGGTGGGAGTATAACTTTCGAGCGTCCACCGTTATGGGCATGGTCGGCGCGGGCGGCATTGGCACAGAACTTGTCGGCTCGCTGCGGCTGCTCGACTACCCTCAAGTCGCCGCTATCCTCATCGTTATCCTGGCCGCTGTCTCGATCGTAGACTGGCTAAGCGGTATGCTGCGCCGGCGCTTCCAGTGAGCTCCATGCAACTACGCGTAGGCCATGACAAGGGCCTACTGGCGGGGCCCATACGAATGACGATTAGGTGGCACAACGCGAATTGGGTGGGTTGCGGTTAATCGCGCCGTCTCACTTGCCCCTGAATACGGGATCGCGCTTCTCGGCAAAGGCTTTGACGCCTTCTTTATAATCTTCGCTTGCCATGGCGTCATCCATCAGGCGCTCGATCTCATAGCGCTTCTCGTCGATCTCGCCCCGGGAGATGGCGCCAATAACGAATTTGGCGCCCTGGATGGTAAGTGGTGCGGCCTTCGCCATGCCGGCGGCGAAATCGCAGGCGGCGGCAAGCGCATCGCGGTCATCGCCGGCCAGGTGTGTTGCAAAGCCCACGCGATGGGCCTCCTCGACGCTATAACGGCGCCCGGTGAAAAGAACTTCTTTGGCGACGGCAGCGCCAACGGCATCGAACAAAGCGCGCGTTTCCGAAATACCGTAGACGTTGGAAAGGCGGGCTGCAGGGATGGCGAAGTAGGCTGTCTCATCGGCAATACGGAAATCGCATGACAACGCCACACCGACCGCACCACCGAAGCAGGGACCAGAGATCGCGGCAATCGTTGGCTTCGGGCATTGATTGATAGCGCGCTGGCAGGCTTCCTCGGTGCGGTCGTAAGCGCGGCCATCATCGATGGTCCGGCGGACGGCATCGAACTCGGAGATGTCGGCGCCTGCGGAAAAGGCGCCGCCGGCGCCGGTCAGGATGATGCAGCGGATGTCCGGATCTGCGCCGAAGTCGTCGAACAGGCGGCCGGTCTCGGCCCACATGGCGAGCGAGAGGGGATTACGCTGACGGGGACGATTGAGCGTAATGAGCGCGACGCCGTCCATGATGCGTTCGGTGAGGATGTCATCTGTCTGTAGCGCGCGAGGTTCGGGCATGTACTCACTCGTGGGGTTGCGGATGTCATGGCAACGTTACCTGACAGAGCTGATGGCGTCACGCCGCGGTTCATGGCCGCCAGTTCTGATCGACGGCGGCTGGGGGGACAGCGGCGCTAATTGACAAGGGTGCCGGGGCGCAGGGGCTTCAGGTCTTCGAAGGCATCAATGTCGTCGTCATGGTCGGAAAGATCGGGGAAGAGGTCGAAGTGCAGTTCGATCGTGTTGAGGAACGTCGAGATCAGCTCTTTGAGCGGGCCGACTTCGATTTCGCCGGCGATGCGGAAATCATCACCGATGGCGAGATGCCTCGAGAGCGCGACGGTGCCCTGGTCCGGCGCAATGACGCCGCGTGAGCTCAGAAACGCAATCGGATCACCGCCAGTGGCGAAAGCGACGCCGGTGGTGTCGAGCATCTTCGGGACGGCGTCCTCGAGGGCGGCGGTGCCGGAGACGAAGAGGCCGCCGAGCATGGCGAAACGCCGGTCACGGCGCACCAGTTCGCGGGTCAGACGGCGTGCTCGACCAAGCCGGACAATTGCGGAACCTTCATGGTGCGCCAGTTCGGTGACGAAGCGGCGCACGGAGAGGCGTGGTCGTGATAGTGGCGTGAGCGGGTCGGCCGGCTGTTCGCCCGGGCGGGTTGCCTCGAGATCCTCGATCGCGGCAAGCACGGAATCAAGGTGCTCGGCGAGCAGGAAGACAGGGTGATTGGATGGTGCCGGTTGGGCGATCATCGCGTACTCCAATTCAACGACATGGAACGGACGGGACGCAACAACGCGGGTACGGACTTGGAACTTAAAACTGGAAACTCAGGACTGCGACTCGCATACGACGCAAACAGCAATAAAGGCCAGCGATTCGCGACTGGCGACAAGTGAAACTACGACGGTCGCGCTCGCTGACGAAAGGATCCCGGGGACAGACCTGATTGAAGAGCCCCCAGGTGACGTTTCAACTGCACTACGCACCTCTGCTCTATCGTGCCCGCTCAACGAATGGACGGGGATCAGCTACAGCCGCTGGTGCCGCCGCAAGTGTCGCATTTGAGGCAGGTGCCGTTGCGCACGAGAGTGAAGTTGCCGCATTCGCCGCACGATTCGCCCTCGTAACCTTTGATGCGGGCTTCAGCGCGCTGCATCTGCTCCGGTGAAGGTTTGAGGGCGAGGTTGCCTTGAACCACCGGGGCGAGATCGCCAGCCGGATCAGCCATCGCGGGAGCCGATTGTTGTCTGCTGACTGACGCAGTGACGGTCGTACCGTCGCTCGCGACAGCCGTTGCGACGCCGGCCTGGCTACCGGAAGCGGTTGCCGCGACACCGGCTGCGACCTCGCCGCCCCCGGGGGCGGCACCCGGATTGGAGGTGACGATGCCGATGCGGCCGGCCAGCGCGCCACGGGTGAAGCCGTGACTGACGATGGCCGGGGCAACATCGGGAGCTGCCTCGTCGTCCTCGCCTTTGCCCATGGAGGTCGCCGTCATCTCGCCTGGATCGACGTGGGCGAGATCGTTACGGCCGAGATAGGAGACGGCGAGTTCGCGGAAGATATAGTCAAGCACGCTGGTGGCGTTCTTGATCGTGTCGTTGCCTTGGACGAGGCCGGCCGGCTCAAAGCGCGTAAAAGTGAATGCGTCGACGTATTCCTCGAGGGGCACGCCGTATTGGAGGCCGAGCGAAATGGCGATGGCAAAATTGTTCATCAAAGAGCGGAAGGCGGCACCTTCTTTGTGCATATCGATGAAGATCTCGCCGATCCGG
Source organism: uncultured Hyphomicrobiaceae bacterium (assembly GCA_964632265.1). Lineage (GTDB taxonomy): Bacteria > Pseudomonadota > Alphaproteobacteria > Rhizobiales > Hyphomicrobiaceae > CAJQQK01. The sequence continues at coordinate 3,582 of CAZWCL010000368.1, forward strand.
CCATCCTGGTATTCGCCGGTTGTCAGGTAGACCTTGTGGCCGCCGACGACGGCTTTCTGGGTGTAGCCCTTGCGGCGACCCGGCATCTTCTCGCGACCACGCTCGATCAGCTTTTCAACAATACGCTCGGCGGTGACGGCTGCACGAGCGGCGGCCGGCTGCGATGCAACGATCTGTTCGATCGTCTCTTCGAGGGCGTCGTCGTCCTCAGCGTCGTCAGCGAGAAGCTGAGAGTTGAGGGGTTGGGAGAGTTTCGAGCCGTCGCGGTAGAGCGCGTTGGCCTTGAGGGCCTTGCGCCAGGACCGCTTGTAGGCGTCTTTGCAGTCCTCGACCGTTGCCGCATTCGACATGTTGATCGTCTTCGAGATCGCGCCCGAGATGAACGGCTGGCTTGCCGCCATCATGTCGATGTGGCTATTGACCGAAAGGAAGCGGCGGCCCTTGCGCCCGCACGGGTTGGCGCAGTCGAAGATCGGCAGG
>CAZWCL010000369.1:0-4046 GCA_964632265.1 uncultured Hyphomicrobiaceae bacterium
ACTGACCAAGCCAGACAGAACACCATGCTGGGTATCAGAACAACGAGATTGTCCCAGATCTGATCGCGGCTCACACTCAAAGGCACTGAAAAAATCTGTGCGCCAATGGTCTCGTTCATTTTCCAGCCGAAACCGTTCTTGTCACCGTAAAGAGCGACCATGGATTTAGGCGCGCGATCGGGTGTCGAATGGCAGGCCAGGCAGCCTTCTGATTTTATCTGCAACGGGAATGCGACCGTATACTGCTGGCCTTGCGGGGCATCTCGAACCGTTACAATTTCTTTCAGGGCCGGGTCCGCACGCAGCTTGTTGATCAGATCTTCTTCCCATGGAACCGCCTTGTCCGACGGGTTAGTCGGATTGAGCGCGGCTTCCTTGTAGAAGAAGTCCGGAAAACGGTCACGGAAGTTGGCGAAGGCCGTCTGAGCCGAAAACGAGGGCACCGTCTGGGGCAGAAACTGCACGTCCGATTGCTCGGCCAGCAACGGCTTTATCTCTTCCGAGGTGTAGCGGCGCACTGCCAGAGCCTGTGCACGCAAGACGGCGATCTGTGAGTGCAGCTGTTCCCGTGCGTTTGTCTCCGCGACCTGCCAGAAAATTATCGACGAGGCGATCAAGCCCAGTACAAGGGTTAGCGCTAGAATGATATTGAATTTGAGCCGCAATCCCATAGAGGCTTACTCCGGTTCTGATCATGATAGATTGCGCCAGACGCATGGTTGATGTTGTAGCCTAGGCAGAAGGATTTCGAAATATGAACGTGCGTTCAACCGATACTTCCGGACCCTTTGTCGAACGCTGGATGAAAAAGTGTGGGAAACGTGCGACATTCGGGCGAGCAATCCGTCTGAATAGGTGCTGGCGCATGCGTGTAAATTGTCTTGCGGCCGTCATTTCGGCTGTGATGTGTTTCACATTTTTTCTGACCGCTCCCGCTCAGGCGGCGGGACGTATCGCGCTATTGTTGAGTGCGGAGGATTACAGCTATCTCAATTCGTCCCAGGTGCCGGTTTCACAGTCCGGTGTTTTGGCCAGCGCGCTGGAGGACAAAGGGTTTGATGTCTCGCGCGTCGTTAACCCGACGAACGCGGCCGCCCGTGCCGCACTGAGTGACTTCTCCCGGAGGGTCGAGGCTGCTGATTTCGCGTTGGTGGTGGTCTCCGGGCATTTCGCAACGTACCGCAAGCAGTCCTACTTCCTGCCCGTCAACGCACGTATCCGCCGGGCGACGGATCTCTTCTCACGGGGGCTCGCAGCCTCGAACATCGCCAATATCGCACAGCCGGCCGAAGCAGGCGCCCTGCTCTTCGTCTCGACGGTCGCGAATATCCCGACCACCGTCGCAGGCGTCGATGCGCGCCCCGATATGACGGGTGAACTCGGTGACAATCTCGTTGCTGTGTTTTCATCTTCCGCCAAGGTGCCAGTTTCGCGGATCGACCGTATATCGGTCCGCGCGATGGCCGACGTCGTCAAGATCGCGGGGGAACGTCCGATGATGCTGACAGCTCTTCTCGATGCGGCCTCGGCCGGGGGCAGCGGGTTGGTGTTCGGTAAACTCAAAGATCGGGATCTCTCGAAGGATACGAAGGCGCCTGCGGAGACGAGTTCGGCCGAGGCGACGGCTCAGGCCCGGGCCGAGACCGACGCTGAGCGTCGGGCGCGGCTGCTTGCTGAGTCGCGGCTGACGCTCGCCGAAGAGCGCGTGCGGGCTGCCGAGGAGCGTGCCAAGAAGGCCGAGGAGCGGGCGCGCAGGGGTTTGGAAAAGGCCGCTGCGGAACAGCGTGCGGCCGCGGTCCGTCGTTCGGCGGCGGTACCCGATGAAACTCAATCGGAGCCAAAAGTTTCGACACCTCCCAAAGATGTTTCGCGTGTCGCAGATCTGCAATCATTGCAGGTCGTCGAGGCGCTGCTCGGGCGAGGTCAGCGGCGCACTATCCAGCGTATTCTAAGGCGCGAAGGTTTCTACAAGGGACCGATTGATGCGATCTTCGGCGACCTGACACGTAAGGCTATCCGCGCGTTCCAAAGTAAGGCGGGCGCTGAGCCGACCGGATACCTGACACCTGATCAGCTCAAGCAACTCGTGGCGATGCGCTGACACAAGCGGGCTTGAATGTCCTCAACCACGGCTGCTCTTATGCAACAGAAAATTCAGGCTGTTCCGGCGGGTTCACGAGTGGAGACGGCGACCGTGCTGCCGGTCCTCGTCGCGCTGAGTGTCGGGCATCTGCTGAATGATCTCATGCAGAGCCTCGTGCCGGCGATTTATCCGATTATCAAGGATGTCCACGGGTTGAGCTTCAGTCAGATCGGGATGATCACGCTGACGTTCCAACTGACGGCATCGATCTTCCAACCCGGTGTTGGCTTCATCACGGACAAGAAGCCTCAACCTTATTCGCTGGTCGGCGGCATGGCGTTCACACTGATCGGGCTGGTCGTGCTCGGTTATGCGGCTAGCTATATCTGGCTGCTTATCGGTGCCGCGCTCGTTGGGACCGGATCGGCGATTTTTCATCCGGAAGCAACCCGTGTGGCGCGCATGGCGTCGGGTGGCCGGCAGGGGTTTGCCCAGGCGCTGTTCCAACTCGGGGGACAGGCCGGCGGTGCCAGCGGGCCGGTTCTCGCAGCCTTTATCGTTGTACCGAACGGTCAGGCGAGCGTCGCGTGGATGGCGGTGATCGCACTCGCTGCCATGGCTGTGCTCTCGTTCGTCAGCCAATGGTACGCGGCCAATGTTCCCGCTCCCGTCGTGCGTCGCCGGCCAAACGCGGGCGGCGAGGCTCTCGACTTCCATGAACCAGTAGCGGGTGATGACAGGTCAACATTCGCGGTGCTGCTCGCGGTCGGGGTCCTTATCGTCCTGATGTTTTCGAAGGCGGCGTATACGGCAAGCTTTACGTCGTACTACACGTTCTTTCTTATCGATAAGTTCTCGATGTCGGTTAAGAACGCTCAGCTATTGCTGTTCGTCTATCTGTTTGCAGGGGCGATCGGCGTTCTTGTCGGGGGGCCGCTCGGTGACCGCATCGGACGGCGCAAGATCATATGGTTCTCGATCCTCGGTGCATTGCCATTTTCACTCGCGCTGCCGCATGCCACCCTCTATTGGACTGTCTTGCTCACCATTGTCGTTGCTTTCATCATGGCGAGCGCTTTCGCTTCAATCCTGGTTTTTGCCATGGAATTGCTGCCCGGTCGGGTGGGTCTTATCGGGGGGCTGTTCTATGGACTGGTGTTCGGTCTCGGGGCGATCAGTGCTGCCGCTTTCGGGGTTCTTGCGGATCAGACCAGCATCGCGACCGTGTTCCAGCTTTGCTCGCTATTGCCGGTGCTTGGTCTGCTGACCTGGTTCCTGCCAGACATACGCTGATGAGTTGTCGCGCCAGGCGTTGTGGGAGGCCGGTCCGCTGGACGCGGCGGTCGGTGAGTGCGGCCGCAACCAACAAAGTGACCGGCCAGATTTTGACCCGACTTGCGAAACATCAGATGTTGCAGCCGTTATCGATCTTCACGAACGGAGAATTGCCCGAGAGATGCCTAAACCGATACTGATACTGAACGGCCCCAACCTTAACAAACTCGGCACGCGCCAACCTGAAATCTATGGATCGACGACACTCGCGGATGTGGAGGCGATGTGTGCTGCACAAGCCGCCGAGCTGGACTTGGCGATCGATTTTCGGCAGTCGAATTCAGAAGGTGAACTCGTGACCTGGATACAGGAGGCTATTACTGATGCCTCCGGCATCATCATCAACGCTGGCGCCTACACGCACACTTCGGTTGCCATTCTTGATGCGCTCAACATGTTCCCAGGGCCGGTGATCGAGCTGCACATCTCCAATCCGCATCGACGGGAGCCGTTCAGGCATCATTCCTATGTTACGCCCGCTGCAACCGCGATGATCTGTGGTGTCGGCGTCGCAGGGTATCCGTTGGCGGTGGAGGCGGTCGCCGGGCTGATTGAAAAGGATGTGACGTGAGTGTCTCGAAGGTCCGAATCGGCGTGGTCGGCGTCGGCTTGATCGGAAGAAAACACA
>CAZWCL010000370.1:0-4040 GCA_964632265.1 uncultured Hyphomicrobiaceae bacterium
ATGCGAAAAAGCGCCAGGCGTCGCGAGCCACATGAGTTCTTCAACAGCCTGCTAGCTTTTTGAGCCAAGGACCAGCGTCCAGAAGGTCTTGAATTCGGTCTTGGCGTCATAGACGAGAGCGATGCCCATGTGGCGAGCATCTTTCAGAAGAAGATTCTTGTTGTGGCTTGGCGATTTTTTCCAGCCCGCAAAAACTTCCTTCAGGGATGCTTGTCCGGTGCCGACGTTCTCTGCTGCGAGACGGGCCTTATAGCCGGCGCGGCGAACGCGGTCCCATGGATTCGAGCCGTCAGAGCCGTAATGCGAGATCCGGTCCCACTTGGCAAGGTCGCGCGAATGGGCCGTGGCGGCCTTGGTCAGCTGCGGATCGAATGTTAGGGCCTTCAACCCATTCTTGCGGCGGTAAGCGTTGATCATTTTGCCCGCCGCGCCGACATTAAGACGGGTTTTTTGATAATTGCGGTCAGCGAGGGCGCCGGGAGGTGCCTTCTTGACCGATTTCTCAGGCGCCCGGTCGCGGCTGGTGTCGAGTGCCGCCAAGCGGGTATTGCCGGGTGAGGGCGCGCCGGCGGCCCGGCTAGGGCTGGTCGAGGCGGCCTGGTCGCCGAGGCTTGAGGCACTCACGAAGTTCGGGTCAATGTTTGGCCCCGAATCATCATTCAAGGTGAGCGAAAGTGGTTTCGTCCCGACGCTACAGCCAGCAAGTGCTGCACCGACGAGCGCGGCGATCAATACGCGATACATGTCGAACTCCCGTTGGACCCGAAACGAGGATCCGTCCGTACACCCGAAGATTCACCAAATCCCTTAACGGCTCGTTAACGCTGTCAGATGATCTGACAGCGATTCGAACGATCCAGAAAAGCCACGGTCCCTCAGTCGCCTCTTGTATCCGTAGCGAGTTTGGCGGCAGCGTGGCAACGCGCACTGAGGTGCCTGAAAAGTCTGAATGAAAATCGGTGCCGCTTGCTGATAATCGGAAAGCTTCGCGGATGGGCGGGATTGGATTCAGTTGTGAGTTCAGGGTTGAACAAGCCCTGGCCCGGCCTGGAATGGTCCGAAGTGGGGGAAACGGCGAGGCTATAGTTGAAGCCGAGGCACTACCGCTTTTCGGGAACATTGGACAACCTACCCCGAGTTGCGACATTGTTAATATGTTCTCCGGTGATTCGCGCGTCCGGCAGTTTCTGACTGCGTTCTCCTCAAGGCTGTTGGCTTTGGGGCGAAAGGTCGCTTGTTTTCAAGGGAGCTAAAGAATGAACGGTGCTGCAAGCGCCGTCGCTCTGGAAACCACCGCCATTCAGCCAATGAATGTGCTGGAGGAGTTGGTGCTCGCGCGGGCATCTGCGCATAACGGGGCGACGCGCGCGGATCTCATCAAGGATCTGTCGCCGCTGACTTCGCATCGGCTGTCGCCATCCGAATTACGCCGGAGTGTCGATGTGACGATCGGTGTGCTGGAAGAAAGCGGTTTCGTGGCCGGCAAGCGGGGACGATACCGGCTTGTGACAACAGGGGAGGCGGCGCTGTCCGATCTGCTCGGTGAGCGCAAGACGCCTGACAACTGGGGCGAAATGCGCGATACGCGGCTTGTTGCGCACGCGTTGGGGCTTGCAGCGGAGGCGCAGGTTCTCAAAGCGCTGGCGCGGCCGGATGGATTGCGCGCCTACATTCTGCAGCGGCATTACAGTATCGGGGGGAAGCGTGCGCTCGGAACATCCCGGCTTCGCATGGCGCTCGCCGTGATCGCGCTGGAACGGGCGTTCGGCAACAAAATCAAAAGTGGTTTCGACGCCGGACGCGGGTTGAGCGTGAAGGCCAGCCGGCTGCTGGCCGGGCAACTGGCCCGGCGGCCGCGGGACTTTGGCACCGATACCCGGTTGATCGGGGCGCTGGCTGCCGAGGCAATCTCTGCCACTCAGGCCGACCCCGCCTCACTGCGGCTGGCCCTCTTAAGGCAATGGGTTTCGGCACGGTTGGGGGGAGCGCCGCCGCCCCAGGCGCCGACGGGTTCCGTCCCGGAAATGAAGCCTGCAAACGACCCCGATGCCGGTGAAGTCGAGGCGCTTACCACAAAGCCTAGGGTGCATCCCGACGCCTTGCGTCCCGCGCCGCCTGCTGCGAGCCGTCCGGATCTCGATGGGTTCGTCGGTGCTGTCCGTCGTGTCGCGGAAGAGGTCGGCGAAGGCTGGCCGGGCAATCGCAAGGCGCTTATCGTCAGAGTTTGGCGGGCGATCAATGCGACGTATCCCGATTGGGGGCTCAGCGACATCGAGTTCAAGGGGATGCTCACCGAAGCACATCGGACCGGCCATCTCGTGTTGGGGTCCGCCGATCTCAAAGCGAAGGTTGATCTGGAGGACGTTCAAGCCTCGGCCATCGCCTATAAGAATACAGTTTGGCATTTCGTCCGCGTCTGAAACATTCAAACCGCAAGGCTTCGGGCGCGCCCGAAGAAATGATTCATGAGCTCTGCTGCCGAAGATATCGGTTTACCAGACAGCTTCGCTGCCGCGTTCGAGCACTCGATTACGTGGGAGGACGACGTCTGGCAGGCCGACCCGGTCGATGTGGAAGAGGTTCATATCGCGGCCCGGCAGAAGTTCTACGGACTTCTCGATACCATTACGGCGCCGGATGGTGCGGCGCGTGGTGCGACGCAGGGGCGTATCCTGCTGTTCCACGGGCAGTCGGGGGCCGGCAAGACCCATTTGGTGCGCGCGCTGAGAACCCGGGCGCACCGCGAGAAAAAGGCCTATTTCGGCTACGCGCAGATGACGCCGGATGTCGGGAATTATGCCGACTATTTCCTGCGCCGCCTGATCGCATCGCTCGAGAAGCCATATGACCCCGATCAACACGGCGAAAGCGGGCTGGCGCGACTGACGCGAAAACTTGTCGAGCAGGCTCTGGCTGCGGGCGAGATCGAGAAATTGCGCGAAGGCGATCTCGGCGAGGAAGAACTCGCGCACCTCGTGCTGGATCTCGCGGATGACATCCTGATTAGTGAGGCGTTCGCCGATCAGGAACTCGACGTCAACATCATCCGGGCGTTGCTTTATCTGGAGCGTCACGATCCGCGAATCGATCAGCGCGTCAGACAATATCTTTTCGGACGTGAGCTTAATGAACTGAGCCACCGCTCAGTGCGGGCGCTCGATCCCAACACCGGTGACGGACGGGCGTTTGAAATTATCGAGGCCATCGGCAAGATCGTTTGGACCGTGGAGCGGTCGGCGTTGGTTTTCTGCATCGATCAGGTCGAGGATCTGCGCAATTTCGACGACCCGGAAGACCGCTTCACCAAGGCGGTCGGCAATTTGATGCAGATCGCAAACCGAGTGCCGAGCAGCATCGTCATCATCTCGGTGCTCGAAGAATTTTATGGCCAGGCGCGCTCGGTCCTGCACCAGTCGTACATCGACCGGATCGAAAAGTCCGGCCCGGTCGCGCTTTATGAAAACCGCTCAGCGGAAGAGGCGAAGCTTATCATCGGGCGGCGGCTCGAACATGAGGCGCAACGTCATTCGGACGGGCCAAGCTACCCGGACTCATCGGCGTTCTTCGGGCCTGAATTTTTTGAAGAGTTCGCCGGGCTTTCGACGCGCCGTTTGTTGGAGCACGCACAGAACCGGATGCGGTCGCCGCATGACGAGGATGATGATGGCGGCGCGGATGATTCGCCTGAGGGCTTTATTTCGACACTGGCTTCCGCGCTCGGCTTTGCGGCCGACAACGATGAGCCGGCTCATACGGTCGCGAAGATCGACTACCGTGAGATGTGGGACCGGTTCTGCAACGTTTCGGAAGCGGAGATACCGTCGGATGACCAAGATCTGCTGGATGTGCTGACAAGCACGCTTTCGCTCGCTGCCACAGAATGGGGCGGCGAGATCAAGGTCGAGATCACACGGCCGGAGATCGCTGACGACCTGCCGGTTGTCGACATGGCCGTTACCCACCCAACGGGGCATGCGTACGATGCGCGTGTCTATCTCTGCAATCGTCCGACCCAGGGTGGTGGTCTGAAGCGGCAACTC
>CAZWCL010000371.1:0-4040 GCA_964632265.1 uncultured Hyphomicrobiaceae bacterium
CGACGCGCCGTGACGCACCATGCAGCTGTTCGCCGGCGCCGCTGTAGAGATCGCCCGCCGACTCACCGGCCTTTTGATAGAGCCCGCCGGCGGTCTCGGCGGCGCGCTCGCGCAGCGAACGGCCCTCCTCGTCCTCGTCGTCGTAGCCATAGCCGTCACCGGAACGGGAGCGGCGGGCGCGCTCATCGCCGTAAAGTTCTTCTTCGTTGCGGCGGTAACGCTCAGCGGCACTGTAACGCCTCGCGTAGCGCGCGCCATGACGGCCGCGAACCGGCGCTGGACGGCCGTAGCGGTCGTGGCCGTAGAGATCGCCACTGTCGTCTTCACCGCCATCATCGTCATGGTCGTCAGAACGGCGGCGTCGGGCTTGATCTGCGAGCAGCCAAGCAGCACCGGCACCCATCAGGGCGACGGGCAACGATCGGTTGCGCATGCTCGGCGCGCGGCTGCCGATACCCTGAAAAAGATCAGTTGCCTCGTCGACGAGGTTGTCGAGGGAAAGCTTGTCCGTGAGCGCATCAATGCTGCGTTCAAGTCGATCCCGCCTGAGTTCCGTATCGCGGACCAGACGGTGCCTGCTGCGTCCATAAGCCATTAGATCTGCTCCTTGACCATACGGCGGTCCTTGCGGTGCTCGTCGAACGTTCGCGAAGGCGCCAAAGATTTCGGTGAAATCTGCTTGCCGCCGGCTGCGAGCATGATGGCGCCGATGACACAGACGACGCCGCCGACCAGCAGCGCTGCCCAGCCAAGCGATAGGCCGTAATTGACCAGTCCGCTCACGATCGCCTGTAGGACCACGACAAGCCCGGCGCCGATTAGAATAAGCCCGGCGACGATTGAGATCGCGCCATTGGCTGCACCATCCAGATTGTCGGATATTTCTTTGCGCGCCAGTTTGATCTCATTGGTTATAAGGCCGGTCGCGTCGGTAAACACAGACGACACCAGAGCGCCAACCGAACGATTTTCGACGTAGGTTGACTCATGTTCATCATAACTTTTTCGCCGATTGCCTTCATAATCATGTTCAGCGGTGCTCATTTATTTTTCTCCTCGTCGCTGTGCGTCTCACTCGCTACGCCGCCGCTTGGCCCGTTGCTTGAACGTGGTACGACCACGGTTGGCGAAGGTGCGCCGACGACATTCCGTGTTCGCGATTTTGAGCTGGCGATGCTTGGCGGGATCTCATTGCGCCCGGCGCGGGCGGCCGAGACATCGTCGCTCGAGGTCTCGGCGCGGCCATCGGAATCCTCCTGGCCAAAACCCTCAGGATAATCTTGATCGGAACGGCCTTCGCTGGATCTGGCTATGCGGGCCGCGGCGAAGCCGGCGAGCAGGGCGCCACCGGCAAAAGCGGCCGGATGGCGTCGCGCGAATTTGCGGACGGTATGCGCCAGATTATCGAGGTCGCGTTCGTGCAGCGCTTCGGAGAATGAATCGATCCCACTGGCGAGCTCATCCACATACTCTGATGCGAAACCAAGCCGGTTACGTTCGAGCGACCGGGCCGTATCGCGCACAACGTCGGCGCTACGGGAAATTCCGCCAGCGGCCTGATGCCGTGCCGTGTCCGCTTCGCGCTCGGCTTGTGATTTGATCTTTTCGGCGTCTTCTTTCACCGAACTTTTCAGTTGATCCGCTTTGGTATCTTGCGATGTATTTTGAATGCTCATTTCACATCTCTGCTGTTGAGGTGATTCAGACTGCGCCAACAAAAGAGAGTATGGCGAGAACGACGACCACGAGGCCGACGAGATAAATGATGTTATGCATTTGCCTGCTCCTGGCCGTCGAATGAGCACACCTAAAGTTAGTTTCAAGCGCGCCTTTTTCTGCCTAAACGCAGGTCAAAAAACTTTGTTCCGCGAATAGTGAACCAATCGAGTGATCCAATCAGGGGGTGGAGCGGCCTTATAACGAGCCGAACAGTAACGAACTGCCGAGCCCTCGGTCCGGACGCCGCTGTCGCCCGCTGTTTTTTCGTCATCGTGCAGCAGGCGGGGCTCTCACCCGGTCTGCGGTTGCCCCGAATTCAATCCACGCGAAGCTCCTGTCCCGTGCCTGGATGACGGCCTGGTGAACTTGCGCTGGGGTTCCAAACTTGCACGCTGCCCGCGCACATCACTTGAGCCGGACATCCGGTTAGGCTATGCGGGCTCACGTAAACGGTGACACGTAAATGGTGACAGGGGCTCAGGGCGCGCGATGCCGATCGGCATGAAAGTATTCAACGACCCGGCGGAAATCCCGGTCGAGATGCGAGGCAGTGTACTGGCGCTCGGCAATTTCGATGGTGTCCACCGTGGTCATCAGGCCGTGATCGGCGATGCTGTCGAACGGGCCCGTAAGGCCGAACGTCCTGCCGGGGTAATGACTTTCGACCCACATCCACGGCGCTTCTTCAAGCCCAACGCGCAACTGTTCCGCCTGACCCCGACCAGACTGAAACTGCGCCTGATCGAGGCGCTCGGGTGCGACTTCGCCTGTGTCAAGTCGTTTGATGCGGACTTTGCTACATTGACCGGCGAAGAGTTCGTGCGCGACATCCTGCATGGCGTCTTCGGCGTGAGCCATGTGGTCGTTGGCTATAACTTCTTTTTTGGCAAGGGCCGCAGCGGCAGTCCGCAACTCCTTCAGGAGATCGGCGACGAGGTTGGCTTCGAGGTCACGGTCCTCTCGCCCGCGTCCGACGATGGTGAGGTCTTCTCCTCAAGCGCTGTACGCGATGAGTTGCGCGCCGGGGACGTGCGCGGCGCGGCCGAAATCCTCGGTTACTGGTGGACGGTGGACGGCACGGTTGAGAGCGGCGCAGGGATCGGTACGGGGATCGGCTACCCGACCGCAAACGTTGTGCTGGAGCCTGGTCAAGACCTGCACCACGGCATCTATGCTTGCCGCGTGATCTACGATGGACGGCGCTATGATGCAGCCGGCTACCTGGGTCGCCGCCCGACCTTCGATAACGGCGAAGCAAAGCTCGAGGTCTATTTGTTTGACTTCGACGAATCGCTCTACGGTCGCCCTATCAGCGTCGAACTGATTGACTTTATCCGTCCCGATGCGGCATTTGACAATCCTGAAGCGCTGGTCCGGCAAATGGACAAGGACTGCGCCAAGGCGAAAGCAATTTTACGGCAAGTGAACGCGGCAGATCCCATGCGCGAGTTTCCGATCGCAGACGCGATAGCCCGGAGCATTACCACCGCCCGTCAGTAAACGGCGGGCGCCGGAGCCGTTTTGCTCCCCGTTAGGCGGACAAATGCGCCGCGATGTGCCGACCCTAGAATCTGATATGAGAATAGAGATCACGTGATGCCACAGGATCATGGCAATGAGGCCGGGGTCGAAGGTGAGACCGAGACCAACGAGGCCGGTCGCGACTGGAGCAAAACGCTCTTTCTGCCGAAGACCGAATTTCCGATGCGCGCCGGGCTGCCGAAGGCGGAACCCGGCTTCCTCGAACGCTGGCAGCAGATCGACCTTTACAAGAAGCTGCGCGAGGCCTCCAAGGGCCGGCCGAAGTTCGTCCTGCACGATGGCCCCCCATACGCCAACGGCAACATCCACATCGGCACGGGCCTCAACAAGATCCTGAAGGATATTGTGGTCAAGTCGCAGCAGATGGCCGGCCACGACGCCAACTACGTGCCTGGCTGGGATTGCCACGGGCTGCCGATCGAGTGGAAAATCGAAGAGCAGTACCGCGCGAACAATCGCGAGAAGCCGGATTTCTCGAACCGCGACGAGTTGAAAGCCTTCCGCCAGGAATGCCGTGAGTTCGCGGAGCACTGGCTGGATGTCCAGCGCGAGGAGTTCAAGCGGCTCGGCGTCGTCGGTGATTGGGCAAACCCCTACACGACGATGGCGTATCACGCCGAAGCGACGATCGCGGAAGAGCTTATGAAGTTCGCGCGCTCGGGGCTGCTTTATCGTGGCTCGAAGCCGGTGATGTGGTCGGTCGTCGAGCAGACCGCGCTCGCCGAAGCCGAGGTCGAGTACCACGACTACGAGAGCGATACGATCTTTGCGAAGTTTCC
>CAZWCL010000372.1:0-4038 GCA_964632265.1 uncultured Hyphomicrobiaceae bacterium
TGAAGCTCCTGCCGCAGGCCACGCCAGCGCCATTTGTTTCGGTCCTGACTGCCCAGCAATGCCTCAGGTCGCGTGCCTCATCTCGCCCGCTTCGCATTGATAATGTGGTCATAACGCTGCTTCGTCATCGACTGCCGTTAGGACGCTGATCTATAAATCTGTTTAGTACGATTTTCGACGAAGGGATCGCCGCGACCATAAGCCGTCCTACTGTGCTTCTGCTTGTGACAAAACTATATCTCGGACACAATCAGCCACGCTTCATCGGCCAATATGAGTATAGCTACATGGCACCCTATTCTCTCTTCCACCCCCGGCAATCTCGATTAGGCCATTTACGTGGCATCTGGATGCTATGCTTCACGATGATTATCGTGAGTTTTTGCTCGGCAGCCGATGCGCGATCGCAAGGACTACAGGGCTATTGGCGCGGCAGCGGATATATCTCTCCGGAAAAAGGCAAGAGCGAACGCGTGCGTTGCCGGGTCTGGATCTCCAGCAATTCCGCCCAGTCCTTCAATGTGAAGGCGCGATGCGCCAGCCAGAGCGCCAATATCGATCAGACAGGCCGCGTCACAAGGATGGGGCGCAACAGATTTTTAGGAGATTTCTATAATAGCGACTACGACATCCGCGGACGGATCAGCATTACGCTGCGTGGCAATGAGCAAACCGTCACGATGTCCAGCGATGCCGGTTCGGGACGACTTAGGCTATTTCGCCGCTGAGGTCGTGCAGCCAACGCCGCTCATAGCTCCCGCCACGCAATAGGCGGCGCATCATACCACGCTGGATGCAAGAAAAAGGGCCGTTCAAAGCCGTGCCATGCAGCCCCGCTTGCGGTTCGCTTTGCTTTTTTACGGTCGATGCTCTTACAATCGCATGACAACGACATCTTCCGAGGTTGCATTATGGTTCCTCCCGAGTTTGACATCACCGGAAAGGTCGTTTTCATCACCGGGTCCGGACGCGGTATCGGTAAGGGAATTGCGCAGGTACTTGCCGAAGCTGGTGCCGATGTCGCCATTAATGCTCTCACGTCGAAGCATGTGAACGGACTGGCTGCGGAAATGTCGGCAGCCACCGGTCGCTCGGTTGCACCGATCGTGGCTGACATGACAGATCCGGACGATGTGCAGCGCGCTTTCGATCAGGTTGTCGCACAGTTTGGCCGTGTCGATGTACTGGTTAATGCACTGGGCGACTCGATCAAAAAGCCTCTGGTGGCGCTACCAGGCACTGACAGCCTCGCCTCGTCGATCTCGGATGAGGATTTGCGCTTTATAATGGACATCAACCTCACGGAGGCACTGTTGACCACCCGCGCGGTAGGCCCGCATATGCTGAAGAGAGGCTCTGGCAAGGTGATCAATATTGCGGCTTGGACAGCGCACCAAGGTGGCCGCGATATGGTTCTCTACACCACTGCAAAAACCGCGCTGGCTGGGTTCACGCGGGCGCAGGCACTTGAGTGGGCACCCTATGGCGTCCAAGTCAATTGCATTGGACCAGGCCTGTTTCCGGATGTGGTCACGAACGGCGAACATGGTGTCCGTCGCACGACCGAGAAAGCCAAGACCGACGTGCCCCTCGGCCGTCCCGGGACCCTTCGGGAGGCGGGCTTGCTGGCGCTCTATCTGGCATCAAGTGCCTCGGATTATATGACGGGGCAAACAATCCTGCTTGATGGTGGTCTAGGCTTATAGCAGGCATGTCGTCCAGAACGACGAGACCGACACGAACGCAACCGCCAGCGCCAAAAATATCTGTTGGGCCGCATCCGTCGGCGTCTTGAGCCATCACGATTGCGATGGCGATCATCGTAAGTGTGCTATAGCCGCCGCCACCTGCCTCCCTCTAAGCTTCCCACCGCCCAACGATGTGAAACAATACCAGTCACCCGGGAGATCAGCGCAATGGCCCAGACCGAAAATTTGGTGAACTCGACCAAACAAGACAATCCAGCATACGAGGTCCGTCCGCTGTCCGATACGATCGGTGCCGAAATCATCGGGCTCGACATCTCGAAACCACTGGACGCCATCGCACACAAGGCCGTCCACGATGCCTTCCTCGACTACAAGGTCCTCTGCTTTCGAGACCAGAAACTGACCCAGGAAGAGCAGGTCGCCTTTACGACTCAATTCGGCGCCCTTGAGCGCCATGCCGTATCCAACCGCAACAACGCAGCCAATCCGCTGCTCCACGTCGTAAATAACCTCGGCCCTGACGGCAAACCGTCCGGCGCGGTGAAATCAACCATGTGGCATTCCGATAAGTCGTTCCGGCCTGAGCCGTCCATGGCAACCGTCCTCCACGCCGTGGTGCTGCCACCGGACGGTGGCGACACGTGCTTTGCTGACATGTCCGCAGCCTATGACGCTCTTCCAGACCAGGACAAAGCCGAACTCGATGGCGTGAAAGTCGTGCACAGTTGGGAGTTGTCGCGCGAAAACGTCGGCAGGACCCTGACACCGGAAGAAATTGCTGACGCCCCGCCGATGTACCATCCACTCGTACGCGTCCATCCCGAAACTGGGCGCAAGGCGCTTTTCATGGGGATGCACGCCTCCCACCTTGACGGCCAGCCGATCGAAGAGAGCCAGCGGCGTATCATCGAGCTTGAGGCGTTTGCGACGCAGGATCAATTCGTCTACCGCCACAACTGGCGCCAGGGTGACGTTCTCATGTGGGACAACCGTTGTCTGCTGCACCGGGCTGATCCGAACTTCGATGCCGCCCACTATCCCCGCATCCTGCACCGCACCTGCCTCAGGGGCACACCGACGAACTAATACGTTCTTCGACACTCGATCGCTTGCGTGAACCGGGACAGCCCACGGAGCCACCGGAAAGATCTCGCAGCTCCTGCGTCACTGTGAAAGAACGAAGGTAGCCGTGTCTGGCAATATCAACCGACGCGCGGAGTATGGCTTCAAGGCACAATGTCTCGTCGTTATAATTTTGGATACGAATGTCAGGGGAATTGCTATGGAGAAGCGTCAACTTGGTGAGCTCTGGCCGGTCAGCGCGCTCACATTGGGCGGCGGCGGCGTCGGTCAGTTGTGGGGAGAGACGACGCGCGACGAATGCGTGGCAACGGTCCGCGCCGCCGTCGACAATGGCATATCGCTTCTCGACATGGCGCCGGCATACGGCAATGGCGAAGCGGAACTCGTGGTCGGCGCCGCGTTCGAAGGCCGCCTCCCCGATGATGTCCGCGTAACGACCAAACACCGGCTCGGAACGCCGCGTCCCGAAGAGGTCGAGAACAATATCGTCAAAAGCCTGGACGAAAGTCTCTCCAGAATGCGTCTCGAGTACGTCGACCTATTTTTCCTGCACTCAAACATAATACCCGATGACTACGACGCGAGCGCCTATAGCGATCGGCCGGCGACGCGATGGGAAAGTTATGTCGAAAGATTCATTCCCGCTTGCGAGCGGCTGGTATCGGATGGACGCATTGGCGCATGGGCTATCACAGGTATTGGAATTCCCGACTGCATATTGACAGCTCTCGAACATGAGAAGCGTCCCGCCGCGATCCAATGTATTTCCAACCCTCTCGATTCGGCCGGCGAGTTGAAATATTTCGAAGGTCCTGGCCGTGCACGAGAGATCATTGCCTCTGCCAAGGCGGCCGGTGTCGGTGTTCTCGGCATTCGTCCCGTCCAAGGCGGTGCCCTCACCGACACGGTAGATCGCGATCTACCTGATGATCACGGCGTCAGACTGGATTATAAACACGCAGCCGACTTCCGTGCGATCGCCCGCGATCTGGGCATGTCATCGGCCGCTCTTGCGCATCGGTATGCGTTGTCGATGGAAGGCGTCGATACGGTGGTTCTCGGCTGCAAGAACCGTGGCGAGCTCCTTGAATGCATCGAAGCCGCAAACGCCGGCGTTTTAGAAGACCCGGTAGTTCAGCGGATCGACGCGGCCTGCAGTTGATTACCCCCGCTCGACATCGTACCCGCCATATTGCGAGTAACGACAGATCGGTTTAGTTTCTTGGGTGCGCTCAACGACTGCACC